>NZ_KL370837.1:14437-42830 GCF_000701925.1 Ruminobacter sp. RM87
GAAAAGGCTAAACAGGAAGCCGAGGCCAAGGCAAAGGCAGAAGCCGAAAAGGTTAAGGAAATTACTGAAGCGGATCTTTATTCCGAAGAACTTGATAAGCTCTTCCCTCTGCCTGCAAAGGTTTCTGTTTCCGGAAACAGAAAAGCGATGGATATGAGGGCATCTGACGGAGTTCTGAAGGTTAAGAGCGGTATGGGACTTGAGTATATCGGCAGCAAATCAGCTTCAAGAATAGCCGGTATTTCCAAGTATCAGGCAGCTGTAGCCATTTACAGACGCAACTCAAAGATGTTCAGTAACAAGGCTCCGGTATATCCGTTCCAGGGAATGACGCTGGTTATCCCGACAAAGGAACAGATGGCTCTTGAAAAAGACAGCACCTATTTCGACATTCTGATGAGAGGTGAAGGTGTCATAAGTGTCGATCGTCTTCCTAAACTCAATCCTTCAGGAGAACTCTCCGAAAAGGAACGTCAGGAACTTGAGGCTCAGTACAATCAGAAGCTTCAGAAGGTTCTGGATGAGAGAAGAGCCTACCTGCAGGCTAAGTAAATTCATGACGGTCTGATAAAGACGTGTCCGTATGGCCTCTGCTTCTGCAGAGGTCTTTTTTATGTAAAATTTGCAGCGGAAGTATTACGGTCTGTGAGTTTTTTTCTGATTCATTCAAAGAGTCGAAGACTGAAATCAGGCAGTTTACGTATATGTCAGGAATCTGATGAATGACTGTTATGCTGTTCAATAAAACGTCAATATACTTAAATTTAGAGAGTAAAGTTTCATATTTGACACATAAAAGGAGCGATAAATATAAAAAAACACTGATTAATGGTATATTTCAGGCTAGTGTGCAGGTCTGTGGCCTGCGGAATTTAGAAGAATAATAATGAACATTTTTATATTCCTGTCCGGTGCATGCAAGGATAAGTTAAGAGTGGATTTTATTCATAGGCTTGTACGGTTCAAGGATATAGGGACCCCAGATGTATATTAAGCAGGTTTTATTTTCCGTATGTCTGGTTGCAGGTGCAACCGGTTCTGCTGTTTTTGCATTTGATGACAGCATGGTGGATAACTATGAAGTAGAGATAATCCATACTCCGTCAGCACAGCAGGATAAAAGTAATGATGACTCGATTGTTATCGGTTCTTCCACATACAAAGAAAACAGTTCTTCAGAGAAGAACACTGCAAAGCAGACTGCTCAGGGAACCGGTGTTCAGACATCCGGCGGTGACGATGAATGGGAAACTGATGCAGGAACGTCAGTAACCGCAAAGACTCCGGCAAAGCAGGAGACTTCCGGCAGCGAATCATCATCAGGAAGCAGGGATCTGGGGGGCGGCTGTTCAAAGCCAGAACCTCTGCCTGACGTTGCCGTTGATACTCCGAAGATTCAGCGAATTGATCTGACTGCCGTATCTTCAACCTATACTATTGTCAAAGGCGATACCGTAGGCAGACTGGTGACCTCTCTGATGCCTCAGGGGGCTTCAGTTACCTCAAATCAGCTTCTCGCCGCCATTATGCGTGCCAATCCGAAGTCCTTCAACAAAGGTAATATTCAGGTGGGTGGCAGGCTCGATATTCCTTCCGTTGAGCGTATCGCTCTCGAATCCGACAGCGTAGGCAGGGACATCATGTCCCGTATTTCCTCAGGAAAGATGCAGGGATACACACTTCCTCCTCTGAAACTTCCGTGGGAAGAGGAAGAAGCCAGAATAACCAGACAGAAATCAGACAAGGCCAAAAGAGATCAGCTGGAAAAGAAACAGCAGGATGATTACACTGCCTGTCTCGAAGCCGTAAAGCGCAAAAAGGAAGAGGCTGAACAGAAGAAGGCCAGGGAAATTGAAGAAGCACGTCTGGCGGCTGAAAGAAAAGCCCGTGAAGAATGGGAAATGGAAAACACCGAAGCGGATCTGGGCAGTGATGATTTCATGATCCAGGATCCTGAAGAAGCCAAACCTAAAAAGGAAGAAGAGAAGGTTGTTCTTAATGAGCAGGGCAAGAGGGTAATTGTTCTCAAGCAGGACAAAGAAAATGACGATAAGGCAGCCTCAGAATCTTCATCAGGCGGCAGGGTGTCCGGTGCCAATATTGTTTTCAACGGCAGGGATCTTTATGCCCGTGATTCCACCGGTCACACCGTAAGAAATCAGAACGGCGACGGTGCAGGTTCCGCCGAGCTTGAAAAGGTGAGAAAGGAACTTGCCGATGCCCAGAACGTGAATCAGGCGCTTCTTGACGAAAAGATTCGTCAGACTGAAAAGATTTCCCGTTTGGAGGAACAGTTTGAAGGTCTGTCATCAAAACTCGACAACATTGCCCAGATGCAGTCAATCCAGATTTCAGGCGCGGCCGAAGCCCGTGAGGAACGCGAACAGCAGCTGAACCGTGAAAAGGAGGAAAGCGGCAGTTCATGGCTGTGGTGGGTTCTCGGGATTCTTGGTGCGACAGCCGTGTACGGAGTGCTGATTGTTCCGAAGATTAGAAGCAACAGAGCTCTTCGCGAGAAAATTGAAGCTTCAGTTTACGGCAGGATGATTATTGATAATCCTCTGGTAAGAAAGATTCAGGAACTGAAGGTTAAGCTGCGTTCTGCCTTAAAGAGCTTCCTGGAGGCTTCAGAACAGCGCGAACAGGAAATCGGCGAGCGTATTGCCCAGGAAGAAAAGGAAAAGGCCATTCAGGAAGAAATCGAAGCCAGAAAGGGCTCCGTTCTTGTGAAGGGGAAGGCCGGTGCGGAAGAGACTTCGGCAGCACAGACTGAAGTCAATGCTCAGAAACCGGATGCTCCTGAAGTGGTTCCTGAGAGTGTTCCGGAAAAGGAAGAATATCAGCCCACCAGCATGGTTATTGAAATTGAATCCGAACCGGTGGTACCGATGGAATTTACCGAAGAGGAACAGCTCGAGATTCCGCCTTCAACCAGTCACAGTGATGATATAGTAGAATCTACTGAGAATCCTGAACCGAAGACGGTGGATTAATCAGAAATTATCAGGGTCAGATGTCGTGAAGGCATCTGACCTTTTGTATGAAGCCGGAACGGAAAAGCCGGTTTTTTGGTTTTATGCGTATTACCCGGCTCTGCGTTTCCGGCGGAGCCGTTGAACCGAATTAAGGTTAAAAATGCTTAAGTTTATTCACTGTAATGACAGTTCTTCATCTGAACTTGATAAGTACCGCAGTTCAGAAAATACTTATTATGTCTGTCCGTCATTCATTGATCTTCAGGTTAACGGATACGGCGGCATATCACTGGACCATGACGTCGGTGTTACCGCGGAAAAGCTTGAACACATCAGCAGGTCTCTTAAGGATTCCGGATGCGCGGTGTTCGTGCCGACCCTGATTACATCTCCTTATGAACGTTTAAAAAGCTCTCTGGAGGAAACTTCCGCCTTTATGCGCAGTCATCCAGGGGCAGTTCCAGGACTTCATATAGAAGGTCCTTTTATCAGCATGGCCAAAAAGGGGATTCATAACGAGTCTTACATCAGAAAGCTTGAAGGAAGGGATCTCGAACTTCTGCTTTCCCATGCCGATGCCGTTGCCTACGTGACTCTGGATCCTGAAGCCATAACGGAGGATAATCTTCGCCTGCTGACGTCAGTGGGCATAAAGGTGTCTTTAGGTCATACTTCCGCAGATTATGATACCGCCTGCCGTTTTATCGCAAACGGAGCCACTCTGGGAACCCATCTCTACAATGCCATGACCATGGCGGGTAACGGCCGAACCCCGAAGGCCGCAGAGGCTATTCTGAATTCAGATTCCGTATACTGCGGCGTTATCGGGGATGGCATCCATGTTCATTACGGTCTCGTAAGGCTGGCTCATAAAATGCTGGGGGAAAGATTTGTACTGGTAACGGACTGCCTTGCAGCCGCCGGAACTGATCCTCATGTCTTTAAGGAATTCATTTTCGCGGAAAAAAAGATATTCAACGATCCTGAAAAAGGCTGCATAGATGCCGGCGGTACTCTGGGCGGTTCCCGTCTTACCATGGCAGAAGGCGTCAGAAACCTGATTCTTCATGCAGGTTTTTCCGTTGACGATGCGGTTTTTGCGGCTGCGGTGGCTCCGGCAAGAGCCCTCGGCATAGCAGTACCTGAGTCACTCAATATTCTGGATGGCGATTATCGTCTCGTCGGTACCGTCAGCGCTTAGCAGATAAAAACCGGGTCCAAACATTTGTCTGAACCCGGTTCTGTTTAAGACTGTACGGCATTCATCATCGAAAAATGATTGCAGTTTTTTCAGAAAATCACTTTACTCAGTCCGGAAAAGCCTTTGGTTCCATATTCATGGATACCAGAGACCAGGTGTCCTTCCCGTTCCATACATACGGTTTAATGACAGCTTTCACATTGATGTTGTCATCGGCATCCTCTTCACTGTCAGGATAATACGATGAGCCTTTTACCAGTATGGTGCCGTCCTCCTGTCTGTCTGCGCTGACAACCTTAACGGCAGGATGCTGCTCTCCGTCAGCTGCCGGAATACAGTAAGTGTATCCGTCATAGACAATATAGTCGCCGCGCCCCTGATGAGCGCTGAAATCATAATCGAGATATTTTTTTACCGTCTTTTCAACGTTTTTCGGGTCAAGATGAGCAAAGTAGTTTCCGTCTGTTTTTCCCTTTCCGCATGAATTTTTCAGCGTAAAGCTTCTGAAGTTATTGATCCAGTTGTGGCACAGAGCGAAATTCACCATTTCATCAGGTTTATCTATAAATTCCCGTCTGGATATGGTTGTGTAGTTGCATTCGGTGAAATTTGAAAGGAATATTCCCATTTTCTTCATCTGTTCAGCGGAGAATTCTCCGGCGGATGCATCAGAGGGGAACATGCCGTATACCAGAGTCCCGATAAGAATAAGAGAGGATAAAAATAATCTGTTAGTGTTTGTTTTCATGCTGGTTATCCCGTTTTTAAACGTACTGTTTTTCACAGGCGCATTGCAGGCTCATGATTAACAGGTCTGTAATGCTGCGTATTCCTGAAGACAGTCTGTTCTTCTGCTGTCCGGATGTCTTTTCATCCGCCTGATACCGGAACCTGAAGAAAAACTGTCGGCTCAGGAAAAAGCATCTCCGGTTTTCAGGAATATGAACCTTCAGAGAGCATCCGGTCTTTCTTCATGCATCAGACGGCATATGTAAATAAGGCCTTAGCCGAAATATCCGTTTATGTACGGATTTTCCCTCTTTTCCTCACCGATGGTTGATTCTCCGCCGTGGCCGGGAAGAACCCTGGTTTCGTCAGGAAGGATCATCAGCTTGTTCCTTATTGAACTGATTAACTGTTCAGGATCTCCCTTAGGAAAATCCGATCTGCCTACTGAACCTGCAAAAAGCACGTCTCCGGAGAGCAGAATACCGCTTTCCTTAAAGTAGAAACATACCTGTCCCGGAGTATGTCCCGGGCAGTGAAGCACCAGAATCTTTTCTCCGATATCCGGAATATCCAGTACTTCTCCGTCTTCCAGATAACGGTGAGGAGTAAGAGGAGGGCGGCTTTCAAGTCCGAACATTGAAGCCTGCATGTCCAGATTGTGCAGCCAGTATTCATCATCCCTGTGAGGTCCTAGGATTTCCACATTAAGGAGCCGGGCAAGTTCCATGGCCCCACCGCAGTGATCCAGGTGACCGTGTGTCAGAATAATCGCCTTAACCTTAAGATGATACTTCTCAGTAAGCCGGTAGAGTTCTCTGGCGTTATCACCGGGATCGCAGATCACGGTGCTGCCGTTTTCCTGATTTATAAGGAATCGGCAGTTTTCCTGAAAGGCTCCAACCGGAATGGTAATGTAGGTTAACATCTGATCCTCCTGATGTTACTGTTATCTGAATAAACAGCCGAAAATCATTTCCGGCCGTGTGTGAGGTGCTATCTGACTCTTACCACCAGACCTTTAAGGTAGAGAGCTTCCGGATAAGGCAGGGCAACCGGATGGTCGCTTGCCTGAGTCAGAAATTCCACAATCTGTCCTTCCCGTCCTGCATCCAGAAGGGCGTCAGCCACGACTTTCTGGAACAGATCCGGAGACATGTGACCGGAGCAGGAGTAGGTCATCAGATATCCGCCCGGATTCAGAATTGAGGCGGCAATCATGTTGATGTCCTTGTAGCCGCGGCACGCCTTTTCAAGCTGCGACCTGCTTTCGGCAAACTTGGGCGGATCGAGAACAATCACGTCGTAGGTGTGTCCGAGCTTCTTTTCCTTGCGCAGAAAACTGAATACGTCTTCACGGATGAATTTTACTATGCCCGGATCAAGATGATTGAGTACGATATTCTTTTTGGCTATGTCCAGGGCTCTCTGGGATACGTCCACATTGGCTACGCTTCTGGCTCTGCCCTTTAAGGCGTATAAGGAAAAACCGCCGGTGTATGAGAAGCAGTTGAGAACTGATTTGCCGCAGCAGTATTTGGCCAGGGCCGCACGGTTGTCACGCTGGTCAAGATAGTAGCCTGTTTTGTGACCTTCAGGAATGTTCACCAGAATCTGCATGCCGCCGTTTTCGGTAATGGCAAGCTCTTCAGGCGGCTCTTCGCCGTGGATGACGCCCTTGCGCGGTTCCAGACCTTCCTTTGATCTGACGTCAACGTCGGATCTTTCGTAAATGCTGTATTCCGGATAGAGTTCTCTCAGGGCACTGACGATATCCTTAAGATGATATTCAGCACCGGCACTCAGTACTTCAAGGACCAGAAAGCTGTTGTAGCGGTCGATAATAAGTCCAGGAAGACCGTCGGATTCCGCGTCAACCAGTCTGCAGGCGGACATTCCGGTTTCCTTCAGCATGAGCTCTCTCGCCTTTGCGGCTTCAGAGATTCTTGCAACAAAGAAGGAGTGGTCTACGGACTGTTCTCTGTCAAAGGTCCACACGCGGGCTCTTATCTGTGAGTTTGGTGAATATGAACCCGTGGCGAGATAGGTGCCGTCAGATGACAGAATTTCAATGTCTGCACCGTTCTGCGGGGCGTTTCTGATTTCCTTTACCGCTTTGGAAAAAATCCATGGATGGCGTCTTTTAAGAGATTTTTCTCTACCTTCGTGAAGAATAAGCTGTGAAGTCATGTTTCTGCTGCTCTTAACTGTGATAATCATGAATTACGTATTAATAGCCGTATTTTATAATGAGCAGTGTTTTTTCGCTATAAATAATGGATAACGTACTAAAAAATGCCGCCGGTCTGTGTTTTTTACGGAGATTTTCATGATAAAAGCAGTCAGAATGCATACTGAATGAGGTGAATTTTGTGATGAATCCTGGTTTTTTCGGCTTTTTGTCACCATTCGGCATATAAATACTTACAATTTGTAACAAATTGAAACACAAACATATGTGTTCTTTGAGTACAATAATAAGTAGAGATAAGCTGACCGGCGTTTTTAATGGGTACGCCCATCAGATTCAGCATATCTGACCTCCTTAACAGAGGAGGGTACTGAATCGGAGTGCAGACGGACATCCGGTCATCATCCTTTATGACCTGTATGTTTAACAGAACCGTCTTAGCTACAGATAAGCAGATTAAAAAAATAAAAGAGGATTATATTATGAAAAGTTTAAGTGTATCTTTCATGGCAGTGGCTGCAGTGCTCTGTCTGTCACTTTCAGGATGCGTGGTTTCACCTGACTACTATTACGATGATTACGGTAATGAGATTCATCACCACCATCACCCGGATCATCCTGACCATCCGGATCATCCTGATCATCACCATCATGATAACCATAATCACAACCATAATCATAATGGTAACCATGCTTCAAGAAGATAACTCCGAACAGGGTATTGGTATCATCGGTTAGCAGAAAACGGAGGCGAAAATGAAAATACTGTCTGTTGCTTCAGTTACTCTGTCAGTGCTTCTGGCCACAGGATGTGTACTTGTCGATGACGGATACGGCTATGGCTATGAAACATCTGAAACGGTATATTATGAGGAAAGTTATTATACTCCGGGTAATACGGTCATCTATCATGATGTTTATGTGCCTAATCCTCCAGTATATATAGCTCCGCCTCCTCCGGCTCCTCATCATCACGGCCCCGGACTGCATGAAAGACCGGGACACCATCCGGGCGGTCCCGGCGGTAACCACGGCCCCGGGGGACATCATCCGGGCGGTCCCGGCGGTAACCACGGCCCCGGGGGTCATCATCCGGGCGGTCCCGGCGGTAACCACGGCCCCGGGGGACATCATCCGGGAGGCCCCGGCGTTAAGCCTGGTCCCGGAGGGCATCATCCCGGCAGCAGTCATTCAATGGGACCGCACCGCTTGGGACCTGGCGGCATAGGCGCTGGTGACACCAGATATCATACAGGTCCCGTGAGATTTCCGGGTAACGGAGGTCCCGGCGGCGGTGGTCACGGCGGCCATGGCGGCGGAGGAATGCATCGTCGTTAAAAGTTAGTGTGTAAAACACGTTGTCAAACAAAAAGCTCTTACATGTTTGTTTGTAAGGGCTTTTAAGTTTAAAATTTGATTATTGTCACTTTTTTGTTCATTCTGAAGTACTGAATTGTCTCACAAATGCTTTTTTTAAATACAATCCTTATTACAAAAAAAATTTATAAGGAAAATGATTATGAAAAAATATTTTGCTGAATTTTTCGGTACTTTCTGGCTGGTATTCGGCGGATGCGGTACCGCTTTGTTTGCATGTGGTCTTGAAAAGGTCGGCGTAGGTTACGTCGGTGTTTCTCTTGCCTTCGGTTTAACCGTTCTGACCATGGCCTATGCCGTAGGTCACATCAGCGGCGGTCATTTCAACCCTGCAGTTACTCTCGGTCTGGTTGCGGGCGGTCGTTTCAAGTTCGGTCAGGCTGTTCAGTACATTGTTTCTCAGGTGCTGGGCGGTATTGCTGCAGCTGCATGTCTCTATCTGATTTTCAAGGGCGTTGACGGTGCCGTTGTAGGCGGTTTCGCTTCAAACGGCTACGGTGAACATTCTCCTGAACACTACAGCTTCCTTGCCTGTGCCGTTACAGAAGTTCTGTTAACCGCCTTCTTCCTTATCATCATTCACGGTGCTACCGACAAGAGAGCTCCTGTAGGTTTTGCTCCAGTCGCCATCGGTTTGGGGCTTACTCTGATTCACCTGATTTCAATTCCAGTAACCAACACTTCAGTAAATCCTGCAAGAAGTATTGCCGTTGCTCTCTTTGCTGAACCATGGGCTCTTGAGCAGGTATGGTTCTTCATTGTATTCCCAGTCATCGGCGGTGTTCTCGGCGGTCTGGTATACAGATATCTTCTTGAATCAAAGAACTGATTTTTCTGAAAGAAGGTAATCCGGTTTTCCCTTCTGTTTTAAAGGGAAAACATTTCAGATACAAAAAACCCTCGCAGCTTTCTCAGCATGCGGGGGGATCCCACAGACCTGCGTTCAGAGAGAATTATCTTAATCAGGTGTTAAGTCAGGTAATTATAGAAATGACAGTACCGGATAAACCTGAAAGCAGAAATCAAAAATATAAACTCAAACAATAACTTGATCGGTGGTGACCGATTATGTAACCTGCCAAGATACCAATCAAGTACTTCAGAGTTCTTTTTAAAGAACTCAGTACTGTCCGTAACGTATCCCGTTACTTTTTTTAAATTTGGAAACTGATGTTATTAAAGGATAATAAAGTGAACGAAATCATTAAAGCCATAAAAGAAAGAAGAAGTATCCGTAGTTTCAAAAGCGATCCTGTGCCTCATGATCTTGTGTCTCAGATTGCCGAGGCCGGCCTTTATGCCGCAAGTTCAAGAGGAAAGCAGGCAACGGTTATTGTGGCTGTCACGGAGAAGAACCTCCGCGACAGACTGTCTTCTGTCAACTGCAGTATCGGAGGATGGAAAGAGGATTTCGATCCGTTTTACGGGGCTCCGGCCGTGCTGATAGTTCTGGGACTTAAGGAAAATGCCAATCACGTGTATGACGGCAGTCTGGTCATGGGCAACATGATGCTGGCCGCTCACTCTCTGGGACTTGGCAGCTGCTGGATTCACAGAGCCAGAGAAGAATTTGAAATGCCTGAATTCAGAACTCTCTTAAAGGAGCTCGGAGTGTCTGAAGAGTATGTCGGGATAGGTCACTGTGCTGTAGGATATATTGACGGAGAACTGCCTCCCGCCCCGGAAAGAAAAGCAAAACGTCTTTTCTTTGTGGAGTAGCTTTTAATCCTGCAACATGCTGAATGCATCGTAATGTAATTATAAAAATAAATATTATATATACAGCTCACAATTACAAAAATTAAAACAGATATTAATCCAGTTATGTTAAATAAATAATAGACTTAACATTGGCAGGACGTTCATACATGAAAATTTAACAATAACAGGATTGGAGAATTTCGTGATGTATATAATTGATCATTCCAATGGTCAAAAAATTTTAGATATTGATAGTAATTACATCAATGCTCATCGTACAGGTAATAAGTTATTTGATCTTGACAATTTAACTGGACAGATGAAGATATTAAAAAGGCTGTAAAACGTATTTTGGACTGTATTTCTGGCAAATCATAATACAGATTAAGCAGATAAAGAAAAAATCAAGCGGGATAACTCTGCTGCACATGTCTCGCGGAGTTCTATAAAAGCTGGCTAATGATAATAATGCCAGGTTTGGCACATTGCTCTCGTAAGGTCGGACGGCGCGCTCGGTCTGATTGGCGGTGTCCACTATGTCTTCATTGCTGTTCGGCCCGCTTTGTGGGTGAATTTATAGCTTGTAAATAATTTAGCTCGTATTTCTGGGATCATCACGGAATTTTGGGGAAAGAGCCTGTTCCGCAATTGAATATCCACTGCGTGCAGCTTCAGTGTTCTCCGGTTCCTGAAAGAAAACCAAACCGTCTTTTCCTTGAGGAGTAACTTTTTCAGTTCTTTAAATAAAGGCGTTTCGGCATATTTTCAGGTTGGCTTTAAATTATTTTTCACGAGTACACATCCTGCACGGGAGAGATATATGGGCTTCATTAAAACCGATAGTGCCGGAACCTGTTCCGTAATCAGTTTTCACAAAAAACAGAAACGTTCAACATATCGAAGCGTACACTTCATTCGAAAATTTTCCAGTACGCTCATTCTGTCCGGCTCCGTATTCTGTCTTTTTTACGTAACAGACGCCAGGGCTGATCTTGACGATGAAATCAGTTCCGATTTTTCCGGCATGATGACGGTCACGGCACCTGATTCCTATAAGACTCAGCGCCGCGGCGTCATATCCGGAGGTTCACTTAATATAAGAAACGGTATTGAAAATCCCGGACTTGTTGCCGTTTCTTCTCCCGGAATAAGTGCAGGATGCAGGGGCATAGATCTTTACGGCGGTTCCTTTTCGTACATAAACCGGGAGGAGTTCATCAGATTCTTAAGAGCAATAGCGGCCAATGCTGAAGGATATGCCTTTGAAATCGCCTTAAGCAGCATGTGTGAAAAGTGCGCCCAGCACATTGAAACACTTCAGAGAAAGGTTCAGGCTCTGAATCAGTATTTCGGGAACAGCTGTCAGCTGGCGCAGGGAATTGTAAATGACAGTCTCAGTGCGTTCAACCGCAAGGGGCTCAATGATATATCCCTGATAGGTCAGTACGAAGGAATAGGGGATCTGTACGAGATGAGTACCCGTACCGATACCGATGCCATACTTGACGGTTTAAGAGATAGCGTTCCGGAAAAGATAAAGGAGGCGGAGATTACCGGTAATCTTTTGTGGAACCTGTTTGAACAGAGTCCGACGTTAAGCGGAGACCGGGAGCTTGCCGAGGCGGTAATGAGTATTACCGGAACCGTAATAGTCAGTGAAAACGGCAGGGAGGTACGCATAGCTTCAGGTCTGCGGATAAGCATGAAGGATCTGATAGCCGGCGGTACGGTTCCCCTGTACGGCTGTGCCGATTACGGCAACGGCTGCATTGTTCTGAATAACAGAACCCGTAAAATAAGGGGATTCGGCGGTCTGATAAGGGACATGTTTCTTGGAGCGGACGGTTCTCCCGGAATAGTCAGACGCTACAGTGGAAACAGCGGTTCCTTCACGGTGAAGGAGACTGAGTTTCTGAATACCCTGCCTGAAGGCACAGGTGCCATGATTCGAAATCTTTGCGCCAGAAATGAAAATGCCGCGGTAATGTTCGTGGAAAAGACCGCCAATATTCTGGCACTGCTCTATACCAGAAATCTTCTTGAAAAATATCTTAATCAGATTTCCGCTCTGGCCAGGTCTTCAAACAGCGGATATGCTCCGATTCTGAATCGGCAGATTCAGGAGGTCCGTTCGTCCGTAAGCTCAGAAACCACTTATTTAAGCAGCGTGTTCGGAGGTCTGGACGACCTTTCACGAATATATCTTGACTACATGGAACTTCTTCCGGAAAAGGATTACGTGCCTGAACACAGTCTTGACGCATTCGACTGACGGGAAGAACCGGAATCAGGCAGAATTCCGGTTCTGATGATTTTCCGCCCGTTCATGAAAATAATGCGGCCCGGTACTTTAGCCGTAATATTTTACGTGCTCTTTCATCTTTTCAATTTTATCCTTATCGGGAGTTTTTCCTTCGTCGGGATACACGGTAGCCGGAATCTGTTCGCCTTTTTCATTGGCAGGTATTTTTACAGGTGATGAAGGTTCACCTAATGGAATTTCCTTATATCCTGCCGGTAATGCCGGTGCACCGGCTGCGGTAAAAATCATGACAGCGGATAATAAGGCTAAAAAAAGATTTTTTTAACATTGTCGGTACTCCGGTGTTGAGATTGTTAAGGATGCATTTTACGATAACCGTATTACGAATAATGATGATATGTTTTTATGATTACCGTACAGGTTACAAATCCATGAAATGGTTAATGCTTCCTGGTGCCGGAGTTTTTGAAATTGTCCGGGCCGTCGCCATGAAATATCCGCAGGGCTTCAGTCTGCCTGTTCCGTCCGTAATTACGGCGGCTGCCTGTATTCTGAGTGCTGTTTTTCCGGCTTTCGCCCTGAAGGAACTGCCTTTAGGTTACGCCTGTGCCATGCGGGTGGGGTTCGGCATAACCGGCACAGCTTTTTTCGGAGTCATGCTTTTTAACGAGAGGCTTTCGGTTATGCAGGTCGTGTCCCCGGTTTTAATTATCGCGGCAGTCGCCGGGCTTAAATTATTTGCAGAATCGGATTAGGTATCCGGAAAGGTGAGAAATCATCTGCACGCGCCGGTATGCGCTTTCTGATATATTCAGCAATAAAAATGAATTTTCAGGATAACTCACAGTCTAATTCAGGGGTACTGATACAATGGAATTATGCCCCGTACCATGACGGATTCCGGGAAGCGCGAGGAGAAGCTTTGAATGTACAGATGGCTTTCCAATATTTTTATACTGAGCCTTAAAGAAGTTAAAAGTCTCTTGAGCGACCTGATTCTGGTTGCACTCATGGTTTATTTCTTTACGGTTGCGGTAGCCGTGGCCGCCAAAGGTGCAAGCCAGGACGTGCGCAATGCTCCCGTTGCCGTAGTGGATCATGACGAGTCCGCTCTGTCCCTGAGACTCAGGCAGTCCATTCGTCCGCCTCATTTCAAATATCCCGAAGCCATCGGAGACGAAACGGTACAGCGTCACATGGATCTGGGAGACTATTACTTTACCATTGATATTCCTCCGGAATATGAAAAGGACTATCTCAGTGAGAAGTATCCTAAAATTCAGATTCTGGTTGATGCCACTGCCATGACTCTGGCAGGTACCGGTACCGGATACCTGAGTTCCATTCTTTCCGATGAACTCCGCAAGTCAGCCGTGGAATACAATACGCCTCAGATATCTCCTCAGATTGCGGCGGAACCCAGAGTGAACGTACTGTTCAATCCGAATGCGTCAGCCATATGGCAGATGGGCGTGGTTCAGATTATAGGCAATCTCACTCTGCTTACCCTGATGCTTTCAGGAGCCGCGGTTATTCGAGAAAAGGAAAGGGGAACCATTGAACATCTGCTGGTTATGCCGGTATCCGCATCTGAAATCGCCATATCCAAGGTATGCGCCAACGGATCTGTTATAGTGTTTCTTGCTCTGCTGTCATTATGGATTATCGTGCATTCGATTCTCGGCGTGCCTGTTATGGGGAGTCTTTATCTTCTTACCGCCGGAATGCTCATATATGTGCTGAGCTTTGCATCTCTGGGAATTCTGCTGGCAGTCCTTGCTCCCTCCATGCCTCAGTTCGGTCTGCTGTGCATTCCTGTATACATGCTGGTATATCTTCTTGCCGGAGCCACAAGTCCCGTGGAGTGCATGCCTGAAACCATGCAGAAGATCATTCAGATATCACCGACCACCCAGTTCGTATCCTTTACTCAGGACGTGGTTCATCGCGGATCGGGGCTCGGTGACGTGTACCGGAAGCTTCTTATAATGCTGGGACAGGGACTTTTCTTCCTGACGATAGCCCTGATAAAATTCAAGTCCATGCTGTCCAGGCAGTAAAGGACGGAGATTGCGTATTATGAAAAAATCATTTACCGTTCATTCTGAAAAACTCCCTAATAAAGGCCTGATGTCCGCCGTATCGGCCTCCGTCCTGCTGGCTCTTTTATCCTGTGCAGGGGGCTGTTCGTTCCTTACAGTCGATTATGAATCGGATATCGTTCTGCCGGAAAACTATACCGGTTTTATCTCCGGGGAAAAGAACGAAAAGGCGCTAAATGAATGGTGGCGGCTCTTTAATGACGACTGTCTCAGCAGGCTGATTGCCGCGGCTATTGAAGCCAACGGGGATCTCAGAACCGCACGCTTAAGATATGAAACCGCTCTGCATGAGGAGGGACTCAGCAGAGCAGATCTCGGACCAAAGCTCAGTCTCGGCGGAGGAATTCTCGGCGGTCGCGGCAGTGTGGATACCTCCGGCGGCAGAATTGATTCACCCGACAGTCAGTCTGCGCTTTTTACGGGACTTCAGGGAAGCTGGGAACCTGATTTCTTCGGAGAGAAGCAGAGCCGGGCCGATGCCGCGGGGTACAGGGCTCTGGCTGCATCAGACAGTATTAATGCCGTACAGACATCGGTAACGGCACTTCTTGCCAGAAAGTATTTTGAGGTACTGTATCTTCAGGAGCGCAGAGGAATACTTCTGGGAAACATCGCCAATCTTAAGGAGCTCAGGCGGTATGCCGAGGGCAGATTCAGGGCCGGTCAGGCTACGGCCTATGACATCACGGATATCGGAAACCGTATCATCGAAGCGGAATCCGAACTCGGCATCATTGACTCCGAGGCTGAAGCCTCCGTCAGAGCGATAGCCGTGCTTACAGGTGTGCCTCCGCAGAATTTTTCCATTGATAATCTGCCGTCAGGGCTTCCGGACGGTATTCCGGAGCCACCGGCAGGTTTTGTGCCGGGTGATCTGCTGCTCCGCCGTCCGGACATTCTGTCCAAGAGAAACGAAATCAATGCCAGAGCCGCCACGGTGGCTTCAGCCAAGGCTGATCTGTATCCGAGGTTTAACATTTCCTTCCTGGGACAGACGGGCAGAATTGAACTTCATGCAGGTCCGGACGCCAGAGGATGGGGAAGCTTTCTATCAGGAACCGTTTCGGTTCCGGTGTTCACCAACGGACGCATAAGGGAGAACATTGAAGCCAGAAACGCGGAAATGAAGGTGACTCTTGCAGAGTACGATACCATGATCCTCAAGGCACTCAAGGAGGTCGATGACGGATATGCGGGAATTACCGCGGAGACTGACAGAATTGCTGCTCTTGAAAAAGGCCTGGGTGAAGCGGTAAAGCTCAGGAAGGAGGCTGACAAACTCTTCAGATACGGCAGGGCGGATTTTGATGCCATGGTTAATGCCGAGACCAGAAAGCTTTCCTTTGAAGCGAAACTTTCCGAATCGAGATACCGACGCATCGGGGCTCTTATAGACCTTTACAGGGCTCTGGGCGGCGGCTGGAACTATGAACCCGATGCTTCAGCGGAAAAGAGCACTGCTGAAGACGGAAATGAACCTTAAACCTCCGCCGGAACACGGCGGAACGCATGACGTCAGGTATCCGCATGGCGCCTGCGTGATTTGAATTTAAGAATGTTTGATTAAGAAGGATAAAGTATCATGAGCTTGAATCAGAATACCGGCGCCGGTCGCGATGATGATTACGGTGACTACGGTTTTGTATCTCACAGGGATGCCGGACTCGGAATATTCAATATCCGTTTTATCAGAAGTCCGTCGCATGATCGCGGCTACTCCTTTATGGATGCCTTCAAGACCTGTATAAACAAGATGTTTACCATAAGAGGAAGAGCCTGCAGATCCGAATTCTGGTGGTACGCTCTTTTCATGTTTTTTCTGGTTATGCCTCTGATTGCCGGCTGTGTTCCTGATGACGTGATGATTGGTTCCGCACTGGAGCTTCTGGCAAAAATCTCTCTGGCTGCCGTTACCATCAGGCGACTCCATGACAAGAACAGGAACGGACTGTGGATTGTGCCGGTATTCCTGCCGTGGATAGGTTCAGTTTATCTCTTTATGCTTCTTGTATGCTTCTGCTTTAAGGGAACACCTGAGGAAAACAGATACGGAGTTGATCCTCTGGGCTGACAGACGTTTCTGAACGCGGACTGAATGTTCTGACTGAATAAAACAAATAAACGGCAAAGCCCCGGAAACGGGGCTTTGTACTGCCTGAACGGCTGATTACCGTCGGATGATGTTGATTTCAGTGTCTGACCGGTCTGATCTTTCAGGATCATCGAAGATGATTTCCCTGATTTCTTCGGCGGTGATCTTTCCTGCAATTGGATTCTTGATGCTGTCTATGACGCTGTTTACGGTGGCGTCCACGGTGGAGTACTCAAAGGCCAGATTGGTGTTTATCAAAGTACAGTCCTCAAGAACCACGTTTTCCATGTAGCAGAATCCCTGCAGACTTTCGATGATGCAGTTTACGAATTTTACGTTCTTTGAATTCCAGCCGATATATTCGCCTGATATGAATGAATTGCGGACAACCACGTTTTCAGCATTCCAGAAGGAGTCTTTCGAAAGCATGCGGGCATTTTCAATAACCACGTTTCTGGCTCCGTCAAAGGAGTAGTTGCCGATAAGTTCAAAGTCGGAAATTTCCACGTTCTCGCAGTTCATGGCAAAGTAGTTTCCCTTTGCATGAACCTTCTTCATTTTTATGTCCCTGCAGTGCCACAGTGTTTCTTCCGCATTGGGTAAGGATACATTGTCAAGAATGATGCCGGTGGTTCTTCTGAAGGTTTTGGGAGCCTCAATGATACAGTCGGTCATGGAAATGTCGCTGGTATACCATATGCCGGCTCTCGCCATATCGTAAAGAGTGCAGTCCCTGAGTTTCAGATTTCTGCTGTACCACATGGGATATTTCCACTTGAAATAGGAATGAGTCAGGGTAATGTTGGCGGATTCCTTGAGGGGAGATTCCCCGTCGGCAAATGTTGAATGGATTATGTCGAGATCACGGGCTTTGAAAAGGGCTCGTTCTCCGGTAAACAGCTGCTGTTTTAATGGTTCTGTCATTGGAACTCCGTATTGTTTTATATTTGTTATGTCAGCCTGAAGGAGATCCGTTTCCGGAATTATCCCCCGAGGGAAGCCCCGGGCGCAGCGGCTGATTCCGCAATTGTCACTGATCACGGGATTACCGGTCGGAAAAAATCCCCGAGGCTTCTCTGATTCCTGATAAGTGTATGTCACTCATACGAAGGATCGGCTGTCTGAGTGTCTGTGTAATCTTTATTATTTTAACAGATGTCGGGTAGAAAGTTATTCAAAATTAATCAGTTGATGTTCATTACTTTCAGTTTTCCGTCCGGTGCGCGTCAGAAGGTGAGGCACGTCCGTTTATCTTCGGTCTGCATTGATTCAGGCCTGAATTTTCAGTAAAAATCCGCGCATCCGGGAATAAGGCGTGTTTTTGTGGTATGATTTAGGAACATTTCATAAATTCCGGCAGGCGTTTGAGTGAACTGCCGGTTTCATCAACATGGTTATTAAACTGAAAAACAGCATTATCAGCATGACTAGTGAAAAGAAATACGATAAATCGTTTAAGAAAAGCTATCTGAAACCTAAATACTGGGGCTCCTGGCTTGGCATTCTTTTTCTGGGATTCCTTGCCTTCATACCGGCCTGCATCAGGGATTTTGCGGCGGACGTTCTCTGTTTTCTGCTGTGGCGCGTCAATCACCGCATGAAAAAGAACGTGCTTATAAATCTTACCATGGCGTATCCCCGTATGTCCGAGGAGGATAAACTCAGAATCTACCGCGACTTTCTGAGAGTGGGAATAAAGGTGATTTTCGGTTACGGCGAAAGCTTCTACAGAAGCGGAAATTACCTGAGAGATCATTATCTATGCACGGGCAGAGAGTATTTTGATGAAGCGGTTGCCACCGGCAGACCGATAGTATTCATGGCGCCTCATGCATGGGCCATCGACAGATGCGGTCTGTTCTTATCAGCCAACAGCCTTAAGATGTGCACCATGATGCATACTTCAAAAAACGAGGTCTATGACTGGTTCATGAACTCAATCAGACTTAAATACGACGGTAAGGTGTTTGAGAGAAGCGCCGGTATCAGAACCATCATCAAGGCTTTAAAGGACGGATACAGTTCCTTCTTCCTTCCGGACGAGGATCTCGGAGCCAAAGGTGCGGAGTTCGTTGATTTCTTCGCATCCAGAAAGGCCACACTGGTAACCGTATCCAGACTCGCCAAACTCGGAAATGCCATCGTGGTGCCGATGTTTTCATGCTACAACGAAGAAAAGCATGCATATGAGGTTGTCTTCGGAAAGTATTTCGACAACTATCCGTCAGGTGACGACAGGGCGGATGCCGGACGCCTCAATCACTGTATAGAGGAACTCATCACCGGCAGGGAAAAACAGTACATGTGGTTCCTGCGCATGTATAAGACCAGACCGGAGGGAGAGGAGTTTACCGACATATACGGCAAACAGTATTCCTACGATTACGTGAGAGAGGAAATTCAGAAGCGGTTCAGATAATCCGAGACAATACCGAATCAGACCGGAAATATGTGTTTCCGGTTTTTTGTTCCGTAAGAATCTGCTGATGCCGATAATGACGGATATTTTTGTTTTAATATCGTACTGAATCACGCATAAACGCCGATAATATAAGTACACAGCTCAATATTTTTTACGAATTGTATGTATGGTTTTCCCGTTTTGATTTATCATAGGTCAGTCGCCGGATCATCCGGACACAGAATAATCAAGAGACTAGTGAAATGAAGTACAGAAAATTTTTAACCTGCTGCATCGCCGCCATCATTGCCGCAGGCTGCAGCATCAGCGGTCAGAAGAACAGTGACAGAGCCTTTACCATTACTGAAATGGATCGCATGAGCGAGGTTTATTACAAGGAATTCAGTGACAATCACAATATTACCAAGAGTGCCGTCAGGGAACTTCGTACGTCTCAGTGCATTATGAGAGCCCTGACCCGTTCGGTGGAAGGTGCATATGCGGGTATGAGAACCGAATGGGCAGTGGACATAACCCGCGACTGCAGCATGAATACGGCCGTACTTTCTCACGGTCATCTGCTTATCAGCAACTGTGTCGTCGGCAATCTGCAGAATCAGGATCAGGAAGCGTACATCATTGCCCATGCCTTTGCCCATACCCTGCTTGAACATGACAATGAGAGAATTTCTCCGTATCTCGCTGAAAAATCAAAGGAGAAGGATTATTCATTCAAGAAGTACCTGAGATCCGAAGGCGGTTATGACGTGTTCACCAGAGCCGTAGGTCTCCCTGACAGAGAAGGCCTTATTACTCCATACAGTCTGGAACAGGAAATGATGGCTGACATTATAGCCATCAATACCATGGCCCATGCCGGTTTCAATCCTTCAGCCGCACTGATAGTCTGGCAGAACATGAACATTGATCCGGATCTTAATGCCGGGAAGTACATTGAAACACATCCTCATTCATCCGACTACCTTAATCAGCTCAGCGAACTGGTTGAAAAGGCAATGCCTGAATACAGACGTGTAAGAACTGATTACGGTCGTGTGCCTCTATGTCAGAAATAAGGATTAGAACTCCTCTTTCTTCAGAAATCTCCGGAATTGCCAAAATGCAGTTCCGGTCCATGCGTCAGAAGGAGTATGTTAATTACACCGGTCTGGAACTTTCAATCTATGCCATGGAGCTGCCTCAGATTATTTCCATGTGGAGTGAAAGAATGGTGTATACCGAATTCTGCGACAGAAACTACGGCTCCCTGATTCTGGTGGCAGTTGAGGACAATCCGCTGCCCGGTAAGCCTGATATCGTGCGCGGCGTGGCTTTCACCAGTGTTCTGGACGGCTGGCTTTACATACGTTCTCTTTATGTCGAACCGGAAATGACCGGCAGAAAAATCGGTTCAGCACTGATGACTGCCTCTATTCTGTTACAGATGCAGAGGTTTTATCTTGTGGGGCTTCGACTGGAAGTCTTTACTGGCAATCTTCCGGCAGTAGGTCTCTACGGAAGCTTCGGCATGACGGATAAGCCTTTTGAGTACCCTGAGGAATTTGGCGGCACGGCAAAACATGCGGTACCTCCGAGATTCAGAATTTCATCAATGGAAAACCGTATCAGTCCTGATTTTATGGAAATAATGACCCGCAGAATTCAGGCCCCCGTATCGGAAATGCTGCCGGAATCATGCAGGGAATTCATTGCATCCGGAAATTTTGAAAAAATCAGAGAGGCTGTAGCAGCAAAACATTACATTCCTTCATGGTTCAATGAACATATTTTGAAACCTCGGCCCGAAAGAGATGAGAACCGCACTGAATTCGATGACTGGTGCGATTTTCAGGACTGGATTGAAGCCATGGAAACGACGGATGAACCTGACGGAAAGAACTAGTTCAAATCATTTCCTTTGATCATTCTTAAATCCACCGGATAAAAATTCTTCGGCATATTCAATGTATTTTCTGCGGTTTAGCTTAAGTCCTGTGTTTTTAATTTCAGGCATGTCCAGCCATATTTTCGGAACATAAACATGTGACATTACCGAAAGTGCGTGCTGTTTCAGATCCTGAAGCGTTCCCCTGAAATCATCCGCGGTTTTCACCAGGACAACAGCCATTTTTCCCCATTCGTCATGCGGCACCGGGACCACCACGGCTTTTTCAATGCGACTGTCTTTAAGCAGTTCTGCTTCAATCTGTTCGGGGTGAATATTCTCTCCTCCGGAGATGAACATGTTGTCCTTTCTGCCTCTTATGACAAGTCCCTCACTGAGAAATTCCCCGATGTCACCCGTATGAAAATATCCGTCTTTGTCCGTAACGGGTTTGATGGCGCCGTTTTTAAAGTATCCGAGGCACAGTGTTTCACCCCGCACCAGAATTTCATTATCCTTTCCGATTATGAGTTCCCTATCCGGCAGGGCAAAACCTGCGGTAACAGGGGTATTTTTTTTCAGTTCACAGGTGCAGATCTGAGAGGCCATTTCAGTGGAACCGTAGCTTCCGTAAAGAGCTATATCAGGATAAAGCTGATGAACCCTGTCTACAAGAGAAGGTTCAATGGGAGCTCCTCCGAGGAGGATTGCTCTTACCCTGCTTTTTTTCAGAATTTCTGGATCCGCGTTTATGATGCGTACAAGCTGGGTGGGAACAAGTGAAAGGACTGTTATGCCGTCATCAAGAATCTGTTCCGTGAGTTTTTTATCTCGTCGCGGAGCTACCATGGTGGCTCCTGTCATGAGGGTTTTGAATATAACCGCCTGCCCCCCGACGTGATTAAGGGGAAGAGACAGCAGGTAGCGATCCTTCGGCCGGAGTTTAAGCATAGCCTGACTGCCCAGGGCACTTGCGATATGAGCTTTGAGGCAGTGAACCACAAGCTTCGGCAGGGCGGTTGATCCAGAGGTCAGCATCATGTTGCAGGGAAAATCGAGATCGACTGTGTGAATTTTACAGTTCTCATATTCCCAGTCACCGGTATCGGTATTGAGAGTACGGTGCACAAAACTGCAGAAGTCTCTGATGTCGGTTATGACCAGAGCCTGTATCTTACTGGCTGTTTTTCTGATGCGTTTCGCCGTTTCTCTGGCGGAATAGGGAATGTAGGTTATGCCTGCACGTATAAATGCGAAGAGCGAAGATATGTATTCGCAGGACGGTTCTGCCTTAACCATTACTTTGGGAAAGCCTTTGTCGAAAAAGCCAATGGTTGCCGGATCCATCCCGTGCGTAATGTCGGAGCCGTTAAGTATGTTCGCCGTTATCTCCGGATTTTTTCTGAAATTTCTGAACGGTCGTTCCCATGATGACACCATCATTTCAAGTTCTCTGTAGGTAATGTTTGCAGTACCGTCAGTGAAGGCAGTGTTTTCATAGAAAAGCATTGAGACATTTTCCATAGGGCATGGATATTTGATCATTGTCTGGTTCCGTTTTTTTCGATATTACGATACTGAGGAGATTATAATACGTTTGTGGACGGATTATAAATAAATATCTGGCAGATATTTATTTGTTACTTATTATTTCTTGGAGGAAAATTTTTTCTGTTTCAGGAGACAGAGCCTTAGGTATTCTCAGAGATACTGTTTCTAAATTGGACTGATGTTTAATGAAAGAGTATTTTTTTTGCTGACGCTGAAACGACGGGACTCAATGCAGAAACCGATGAGTTGTTGTCTGTCAGCATTATTGATCATTACGGTAGATGTATTTTTAACTCCCTGGTGAAGCCAGAAAACAAAAAGTCATGGGATGAAGCAGAAAGAATAAACGGTATATCTGCTGAAATGGTAATGAAAGCACCAAGTTCCGACATCTGAAACCTGTACTGAGCAAGATTTTTCAAGAGAAACATGTCATAGCATACAATATGGCGTTTGATGCTTCATTTTTAGGAAAAACGCTTAGAAATGCAAGTTCTTTACACTGTTGTATGAAAGCTTTTGCAGAATATTTTGGTGAGATTGATCCAAATACGCAGGATTTCGCTTAATATCCTTTTTTGCCATATTCATATAACTCCAATTAAGTTTTTAATATTAACAGACTTAACAGGAATACACGAATTTTATGTCACACCTGTTTTCATCTACTAAATTATCGGCATATGCTGAAACCGATAAAGATGTTAGTACGGCTATTGTCAAAAGTTGTTTATTCATTATTTACTACTCCTTAGAAACTGATGAAGATGAATTTGGTTTTATGTCAGCACTTCCTTCTTTTCCACTTCCTTTTATTCTTTTGTAAATGGAAGAAGCTCCCCATTTAGCGAGTTTGCCAGTTCCTTTTGCCCCAAATTTTGCCAAGCCTGTTGCACCAGTTGCTTTCGCTGTTTTCATTGCCATTGCACCTTGAGATGCTGCTGACATTGCAAAACCTTCCCCCTTCCCTTCAATCATAGCAACAACAGATTGCGGAACAGAGTGTGCGAGAATTAAAGTCAGCAGACCTTCAGTCAAAACAAGGAATGTTTCTTCTAAGTATAGTGGTCGTCCAAATCCATTATATGACGTGGCGTTGTATATCGTTAAAGTGACCATATTTAGTAGAAGATCCACTATAAAAACAAAGCAGAGTAACTCAAATCCTATCTCAAGCTAAGCAAGGAAGACTGTTCTTATTTACTGGACTAAATTGTTTAGCTCATATGATAAACCTTGTCCCCAGTCAGTTTGGCTGGTTTTTTTTGTTTGTTTTCAGTTTCAAATATCATCAGATACTTTCTTGAAATTATTGAGTGTTTGTATTACAATGTAATACAGGTAGAACAATATTTTATAGGAGGCAGTATGTCTATATCTCTCAGATTAAACGATGTTGATACTGATATTATTAAATCATATGCATCAATGCGTGGAATGACTGTTTCAGAACTGGTTCGTAGAATTGTCATGGATCATATTGAAGAAGAATTTGACTTGAAAGAATATGAAAAGGCTTATGCTGAATATAAAAAAAATCCAGTTACTTATACTCTTGATGAAGTTATTGAGGAACTGGATTTAGCATGAGTTATTCCGTTCTTTTTACCCAAAAAGCTAAAAAGCAATTATCAAAATTAGATAGGAATACTGCCAAGCTGATAGCTTCTTGGTTGAAGAAAAATTTGGAAGGTTGTGTAAACCCTAGAATTCATGGTAAGGCTTTGGTTGCAAATAAGGCTGGTCAATGGAGGTATAGGGTTGGTGATTATCGAATATTGGCTGAAATTAGAGACGAAGAAGTTATAATTTTGGTTTTGCAAATAGGGCTTAGGAGAGAGATTTACAAATAGTTTAGAATCCCTAACGCTTTAGTTTAGGGATTTTTGGTCGATTTGGGAACGATCTTTAAGATTGATTTTTTAATAATACTCGTCAATTTCTGCAATTTTTTCAGCAGCAGGATTTCGCTTAATATCTTTTTTTGCCATATTCATATAACTCCAATTAAGTTTTTAATATTAACAGACTTAACAGGAATACACGAATTTTATGTCACACCCTTGAGCCGTTATTTGAATTAAAAACAATGGGCGGTACTTAGTCCGCCCTGCTTTGTTATAGCTAAAGTTGTGGGATTCTGATTTTATTTGGGATTTTCCGATTTGCTAGAGCAATTTACTTCAGCTTTTTACCAACGACTGTACATTCTTTTTTGCAGAAGCAGATTCCGTATGCAAGAACAGATCTGATATCGTTTCTCTTAATGTACGGATCAGCGTATTTCTTGGTAAGTATCTGTTCAATGGCATCCTGGGCAATTAATGCCTTGTCTTCATTTTCATCGGATGTCTGCTTCAGTTCCAATATTACGATAACTCCAATGTTCCTGGCCGATTTTAGTGTCAGATCTATATAACCGTTTCCTGACTCGAAATTGGATTTCTGCTCCTGCAGTAATGATGTTCCATTTACCAAAAGTCCGTTCATGAAGCCGTGGTAATAGTTTTCCTTAGGTGCGTTGACGGAAAAATCCCTGATGGACACATATTTGGCCAGAAGTCCATTAAGGTTGTTTTCAACTGTTTTGGTATCACCATCAAACAATCCTTTTACCAATTTATTGGTGCTGTTTTTCATAATGGAATTGTTTTTAAAGAAATTCAGAATCTTGGATTTAAAGCATTTTCTGATTTCTTCATTAGGAATGTACAGACTGTATTCGTCATTTTCGGTAGAATGGGAATGTGGCTCGAAAGTGAGATATCCTGTATATAGCAACAATGTCCAGAAATCGGTGATGTTATGTTCCTGAAGATCCCCGTAGCATAGAGATGTTCTTACCTCAGTGGTAATTGATTTACCGTCCAGAAGATTCTGCATCCTGTCAACGTCTTCAAGCTCTATAAAGCCCATGAATTCTTCAATTACTTCATTACCACTGGTGTTTATCCAGTAGTTGTCTGCTGTAATGATTTTATTTTCCGCGCCGACTTTTCTGTAATTTGCATAACAGAAAGACATTACATCCCAGGGACAGTACATGTGTATTTCGCCGAAATGATATCCGTCATAGTTGTTTCTGACTTCTTCATAATAATCGGACAACCCGTAGTACGAAAGAACTTCTTCGGATTCTTCCTTGGTAAAGCCCACACCTTGGGAAATATCATCATCACTGGAATCTAGAACAGAACATACTAGCAGATTATTAAGTCCTGTAAAAATGCTTTCCTTAGTGGCTCGCAGACAGCCTGTCAGAACGGCTCTGCCGAGATAAAGATTTGTTTTTAAGGCGTTGCCTAAGAAAGGACTTATGATGTCAATCATTTCACGGTAGTAATCGTTATGGGCGGCCTTGGCAATGGGAACGTCATATTCGTCAATAAGAAGAACAGGCTTAACTCCATGATGTTTGTAAAGAAACATCAGCAGGTTGCCTAATGAATCCTTTATTTTGTTTTTATTCTCAATGTTGCGGATAAAATTATTGTCGGAAGCTATCTTTTTAAAGATTTCCTTCTCGGCATCATTGAGTTTTGGACTTTCGGCAAGGTAGCTGAAGGAATTGTACATTCCAAACACAACACAGCCCAACTGATCGTATGCCCCCTCAAAATCACTACCAGAAACTGCTTTTAGGGAAATGAAAATAACAGGAAATTTGCCCATGTATTCACGGCAGAATTCCTTATCCTCTAAGATTTTGGTATCCTTGAACCATTTTTTCTGACGGGACACGTCACCTGGATTTTCAGGATTAAGAGCCAGAAAATCATAGAATGTTGACATGGTAAGTGTTTTTCCGAAACGTCTTGGCCTGGTGATAAGCATTACGTCCGCTTTGTTATCCTTAAACACGGTTTTGATAAAAGGAGTCTTATCGACGTAATAGCAATCATTTTCAATAAGTTTATGAAATAATTCCGAGCCAATGCCTATGGACTTCAACATTATGTACAACCTCTGATTTTGACGCATACAAACATATTTACTATGATACTGGTCTAGCATATCTGATTAATAATCTCAGTGAAACATGGGCAAACTGTTAAATTGTTATAGTTAAGGGCTTGCCAAGTGCTTTGAAACATGACGCCAAAGAGTTAAGGTTGGTAGTTTTTCTAAAACTTAAAATATTATTAAGTTGTTGAGGAGAAACTCCAATTCGTCTTGCCAGTTCCGCTGGTTTAACCATTAAATCGTACATTGTATTGCGAAGCATTATTTTTAAAGCAGTATCATAACCGACATCTATAATATAGCGACTTCCGTCATCAATTACTTCGGGCTCTGGAATTCTTTTTTTGAATTCAACAAGACCTTCAATATAGTCGTAAATAACAGCTTTAGCCATCATGTGGGCTTCTTTGAGATCTCGTCCCTGACTTAAAGCTCCCTCCCAACCTTTGCCATCTATATTGATAATAAAGAATTTATCGCCTTTTTCAATTTTGGCTGAATATTTTAAATAGTCTTTTACATTCATTTTTAGTATAATCTCCTCTGAAAAAAGCCTCATATTTCAGAGGCTTTAACTAAATCACATTAGAGATTGTTTTATAATTTGTTTTGCTAGAACATCGTCAATCTCTCTGTGACGCGGTATGGTAAACATGTAGCCTTTCTTGCTGTACCATTTATCATGGTTAGAGCCTTTGACAGGTCTTGCACCGTTTGCTCGTACCGCTTTTTCAAGGTCTCGCTTCTTAATTTTTACCTCCTTACTTCCTTCAAAGCGTTATTAACCTTTCACTTATTATTATACATATATTTGTGAAATATATAAAGTAATTATTGTATTTATAAAGCGAATAATTTAAACCAAAAAAAGAAGGAGATAGATAAAATAAAGGCCTGAAATATATTCAGACCTCTTACAAAGTAATGGAAAGGTGTTGCTGGTGATTTTTAAGAGTTTTGGTTGGTACTTAATGATTTAATTGTTTACGGATCTTAATCATTTTATGAAGTTCTTTATCCGTAAGTTCAGGATTCTCCTCGTCAGGAGTTACTTCTCTATACTTCAAAGCCTCTAACATTTTTAGTTGTTCTTTAGTAAGAGGGGCAGACGGATCAATTTCTTTTCTAATCTGTTTGCTGATAATGGATGCTTTGAGTTCTGCTTCAGCAATTTCTTCAGAAGTAAATATTTCTTTTTCGATTTCTTCCCAGCTTCTGCCAGTCGCTTTATTCATTGTCGCTTACCATTTAAAAGCCTTAATTTGCTTTTCCTATATTTGCTTCAGAATTAGTGTGAAAGTTAGAGTAGGAGATGACAGTTTTATTTTCCTATTCTATGATTGTAGTTGATCAGAAAAATTTAGAAGGAGATAGTTAATTCGCCACCAAGAGCGATCAAAATTTTCATAATTGTATCAATTTTGGCATTAACGTCGCCTTTTTCCATTCGGGCAATGACAGGCTGAGATACACCACTTAGTTTTTCTAGATCTCTTTGTGATAATCCTTTTTTCTTTCGTGCAACAGCTAAATCATGCATGAATTTTACTCTGGATTCCATTTCCTTGAGCTCTTGAGGGGGGAAAAGTTCTGCTCGCACTTCATCCCATGATTTTCCAATGGCAGAATTATTCATTGTCAATACCTCTTTTCCTTAAATCAAGTAATTCTCTTTGTGCCTTTTCAATTTCTTCTTTTGGCGTTTTTTGAGTCTTCTTTACAAAAGACAATATGAAACGACCTCCACGAATGAATGTAAAAACGTGGATTTACCGTGTAAACTGTAGATGTACATAAACAGATACGGATTTACCGCAAACATTAAATGAAAGTCGTTATGAATAAGATAATATATATTGGAATGGATGTCCACTCTTCTAACTTTACTTTGTGCTCTTTTGAACCGGGTTACGGCATGACCGAGGATAAGATATTCGGTCAGGTGCAGTTTAAAGAAGACTTAAT
>NZ_JNKD01000025.1:0-41959 GCF_000701925.1 Ruminobacter sp. RM87
CTATAATTACCCTGCCGACATACGTAAAGTGATGTATACGACCAATGCCATCGAATCTGTAAATTCCAGCCTTAGAAAGGTCACTAAAAAGGGATTCTTTGAAAATGAAAATTCGGTATTTAAAATTTTCTATCTCAGAATTACGGGTGAACTTGCCAAGAAATGGAACAATGCTAAAATACAGAATTGGGCAAAGGTTCTGAACCAGCTATCCTGTCTTGATGAAACCAGCACAAGGATAGCTAGGTACATTAGATAATTTTTCAAAAGGGGCTTAACAAGGGTTTACACGGAATCGCTTCACTCTCGTTAAAGCTGGCCTACTAAATCACATTACGTCCAGTTGCAGGGATTATTGCAGCAATTTCTATTACATCTGCGGAAGCCGGTGGCCATCGAGGCGGTTATCAGTCGTCATCACATGTAAACGGTTACTACCGTAGCAATGGCACCTATGTTTCACCTCATTATCGTTCAGGAAGAGATGGTTATCACAATAACAATTGGTCAGTTCAGGGTAACGTTAATCCTTACACCGGTCAACCCGGAACCAAAAGCCGTGATGTCGGTGGTGCTTGAAAGGTCAAGACCGCCATAACAGACACGGCCTTCAAGTTCATCTGGGTTTACCGCAAAGGAGCAGGCGTCCCATTTTTCCATCTGCATCCAGCGGATTGACTGTTTCACCCATTGGTTCAGCCTTAATTGACGGAAGGCATTCTCTTCACCGGGATTCTGTCTAGCTGAATCGCAGGCCGCCTGTACCTTATCTATTCCCACGGTAATGCCAAGGGACGGATTGGCTTTCAGCCACACTTTCGGATCCGTCCAGTCGTCAGATTCATCAGCGCCGTAAATCACCGGATAGAAAGTGGGATCAATCTTTCTGCCTTCCAGAATGTCTTTAGCCTTCTGATGCGTCTCGTAACAGATGGAATTGGTGTCGGTTCCCGCGGTTGTTATAAGGAAATACAGCGGCTGGGTTCTGGCATCGCCAGAGCCTTTGGTCATAACGTCAAACAGCTTTCTGTCGGGCTGTGTATGCAGTTCATCAAAGACCACTCCGTGAATGTTAAAGCCGTGCTTTGAATAAGCTTCCGCAGAGAGCACCTGATAAAAACTGTTAGTGGGGAGGTATACGATGCGTTTCTGCGAGGCGAGGATTTTGACTCTTTTGTTCAGAGCCGGACACATCCTCACCATGTCGGCAGCCACATCAAATACGATGGTGGCCTGTTGACGGTCTGCGGCACAGCCGTAAACCTCGGCTCGTTCCTCTCCGTCACCGCAGGTAAGAAGAAGTGCTACGGCTGCAGCCAGCTCAGACTTGCCCTGTTTTTTGGGTATCTCAACATAGGCAGTATTAAACTGTCTGTAGCCGTTCGGCTTTAAGGTTCCAAAAAGGTCACGGATGATCTGCTCCTGCCAGTCGATAAGCTCAAAAATTTTCCCCGACCAGGTTCCCTTGGTGTGGCAGAGACATTCGATGAAGTTCACTGCATAATCAGCGGCAGTCTTATCGTACTTTGAGCCTTTGGCCAGAAATCTGGTGGGGACGTATTTTTTTAGTTTCCGCATTGCCATTCTGTCTCACATCCTTTAAGGCATAAAAAAAGACCGCCGAAGCGATCTCTCTGGGTATAAAAAAGGAGCCGTTAAGCTCCTGTTGTAGTTTAATTTAGAGTTTGATTTTCTTTGAAAGGTTAGTAATCTTATCAAACGGCGTTGCAGGATTCATAGCCCAGAGCTTTTGAATATCAAAATGATGTGTCTCAAATTTACTCTTTAGGTTTCGCTCCTTGAGCATATCTCTTTTAAAATCTTTTTTACTTTTTGAATGCAGCAACTCTTCAATGTTTTTCAGTCCCATGGCTCTAATCAGCTCATCTTCGATGTTTTTCACCTGCGGTACGCAATAAACATCCTTTATGTTTGAAGATTTTTTTGCCTTTCTGATGTTTTCATTAAGGATTGTAGGATCTCCCACATCGGTATCAAAAACAAAAACTAAAGTTGTTCCATCCTGTAATGTTCTCAGTTTCAGATCAGTCAATCTTTCCTGCACGACATTCAAAATCTGGACTTTACCAGGGATAATCAGGCGCATGTCGGTCTTAAGAACTTCAATTAATCTCTTTTCGTCATCGCCTTCTACAAAGTATTGAAATATTCCGGAAGCTTTCATCGTTTAAATGTCCGTTAATGCAAATATTTTTTCCAACATAGGGGCGGATGAGAACAGATCATTCTGAACCGCAGTCTTCACAGAATCTCTGTTTTTCTTGATGTAATCTCCGGCATTGATGACGGAAATATAAGAGACTCCGTCGAATATCTCCTTACGCAGAAAATTAAAACTGTGCTTTGGAAAATTCATGTCAAGAATGTCCGTATTATGAGTGGTAAAGAACAGCTGTCTGTCTCCTTCCAGCTTTTCCACCATTAGTGACAGGAAGGCCTTTTCAATGTCGGAATGGATAAACGAGAACTTTTCATCACAATAAAAGAATGAATACATTCCGCTTACCATTGCTGCAAACATATTTGCCAGACTGACACCTTCTCTGGTTCCGCTGGAAAGAAGCCCGTCATCGACAATGATCCCGTTTTTGATTATCACCTGTTTTCCGCCAATCTTGATAACATAGGTATCATTCACTTCCTTTACTTTTTCGACATCCGTGATAAGGGGATCCAGAGCCTGTAGGGTATTTTTCAGAATCTGCAGATATCTCTCTTCATTTTTTGGGGTATAGCTAGCAGCCAGATTTTCACTGTCCCGTGGAAACTCAAAAGCCCATGACATTGGTTTAATTTTTTCCAGTTCCCTGATGTAGTCGCTGCAGTAACCGGTGTCTGATTTTGAATCCAGTTTTTCCAGTGTCTTTTCGTAGGTGTCGCTTTTGCCGATTTGTGTCTGCTCAACTTTTATCAGAAAATCACTGCTTGAATAGTTTTTGCTTTCCTTTTTTCCTTTAATTATTGAGGAAACCCTGTAAAAGTCATCGTTTACGACAAACTGGATCTCAAATTTCGCATCTTTCTTAGAGTCATTTATACATGAAGCGATACTGGCATATTCCTTCCTGGCAATGAAATTAAGAATGTTCAATAGCATTCTGCCGATGGAGGTTTTACCGGAGGCATTGGCGCCCATAAGAATGTTCAGTTTTTTATACCTGAAATTCAGATGATCCTTAAGGCATTCAGTCATCTGGTTTCCAACGATTTTTTTTGCATAAGTCATGGACATCTCAAAGTCATTGAAAGCCATGTAGTTATCAAGTTTCAGCTTCATCAAAATCATTGTTTTATCCTTTGTATTAGTTCCGTTTCATGGAAGTAATACCATTTTACTATTCTTTTTCAAACAGATCAACTGATGTAGATTCCATAACAAAAGACCGCCGAAGCGATCTTTCATGGTATAAAAAAGGAGCCGTTAAGCTCCGTATCAGTTGGCGTTCTTCATCGCCCATTCAATGGCATGACCTTCATCCTCGAATTCCACACCGCTTACCTCGCGGATCCCGATTTCACCTTCGCATCCGGTGTCGTCGGTGAGGAACTCGTAAACCGCGCCGTAGTAGGATGGCTTGCCGGCTCCGTTCCAGTAGTGGCCTGCCAGGATCACCTTGTCGCCGTATCTCAGGGGCTTGCTCCAGCGGCATTCCAGATCCTCCGGAGTGGATGGATTCGGTAATCTGTAGGTTCTTGCTCTTTCTGTCATCTTGCTCATTTTCAAGTCTCCGTTGTTGTTCTCGATGACTGTATATTCGCTCTGTACCAAAGGTATAGCAAGTCAATAAGTGCCTTATTTTGTACTATTTTTTTCTTCTCATTAATCGTTTGTTTCTTCTCAAATCAAGCTAAATGAGAAGAATAACCAAATAATGAGAAGAAAAAAGGAGGCATCTATAACCTCCTGTTGTTCAATTCAATCCCGCATTATGCCTCTCTTTCACCGAGCTTTTCATGGATTACTTCGAGGATTTTTTCCTGCTTTTCAGCCGGAATTCCCACAGCCTCAAGTGCCTGTCTGGTGCCGCAGTCGGGGCAGATTTCCGTCCTGCCGTCAGTACGGGAAAGGGCAGGATGATCGTGATAGGTCTTGCCGCAGATCGGGCAGGTGCGCTGTTCTTTATTCTGCATATCTTACTTCCTCCATGCTTAACTTCAGTGCGTCGGATAAATGCTCTTCATCGAAACCAAATGTGCGGTATCCCTCAAGGCAGGTGTCGAGGTAATACCGGGTCGTAACACCGATATGCCTGTCCTCGTGCATGATGTAGACAAACACCGGAAGCTCTCTTACTCTGCTACCGTCAATGCTGATTACCGGAAGTGTCATCTCGTCCTTGTAGTAGAATCGCGGATAACCTTCGTAACGGTCGAGTGAAAGTTCATCATTGGCTGTTACTTCCCACACGGCCACGGGAACGCTGTGACCTCGGCATGGCTCAATGGTGAGGTACGCACCTGTCTGACTTCCTTTGAAAAGCAGACGGTAATCGGGGATTTCTGAAACGCCTGCAACCCTTGCATCAGGACATCTGAATCTCATCTGTTGGGTGTTCAGGTTGCTTCCGTAAGCAATGTAATATCTCTTTGCCATATTCAATTCCTTATTCTGATTGAAGGCTTACCCTTCTACTGCCGAAACCCCGGTTAAGGGGCCAGCAGGAGGAGGGTAAGTCCTCGCTTTGGGTTAGGCGGCTCTGCCAAATCTGAAGGCCGTGTCACCGCTAAGGTTTCTGGTAAGGATGTTTCTTGCTGTTGCAAACTCCTCGCCGATGAAGCCGAGTCTTAAAAGCCAGGTTCTCATCGCGAATTTCGGATTCTCATGCTGCTGTGGCTTAGGGCTTGCTGTTCTTACCTCCTTTGCCATCTCGCTCAAGGCTAGGCAAAGCTGAATGTAGCTCTTAAGCTGTCCTGCGTGGATGCCGTTCTGTCTGCCTTCGTTCGGTGCGTATTCCCTCGAAAGTCTCACGTACCGTTTTTGCAAGATTGTGGAACCATTCAATAACCGCCGGATCATCAAGCCATTCGGAAATGCCGTTCAGGGTATTGGCCAGAAAGTCATTACCCATGATGATGAGTTCTCCGAAGCCTCCGTCAGACTGCATGAGTCTCGTGCAGAATGTTCCCCAGGCATTATCCAGTCTTCCGGTAGCGGCAGATACAGTGTTGAGTTTGGTTTCAAGTACGCCGTCAAAATTGTTCTTTGCCAAATCAGAGAGATAGGAATCCAGAGCCTTGCTGTTCTTCTGAATTTCGGTGGTTGAGCCTTTGTAGGTAAGGGAAATGGTGTCACCGTTATCCTTTGCCGTAATGCCGAACTGCCGGAGTGCCTTTGTAGAGCCCTGGGAGAAGGCAATAACCGCATCAGTTAAGGTGTTGATGTCTCTGCCGGTGCCATGAGCAATGGTGGCATAGGTCTTAAGCTGTTCGTTTGAGTTGGTGAGCCCGTTGTTGCCTAAGTCCACAAAGGCTTTAGCGAGTTTGTCAGTAGCAGTTGCCGTTTCATCCTCAAGACCGTTAAGGCTTCAGAAGGTTTTCTGCGCTGTTTCCAAATCACCAACCAGGGGAGTCAGTCTTGCTGACATATCCTCATAAACCCGTGAGGCTTCAAGTCCGGTAGAGATGATGCTCTTAAAGCCGTCCACTATTTCGGAGGCAAACTTAATGGCAAAGCCTGTCATCAGCATTTTCCAGCCGGAGGCGTTTTTCTGCAGAACACCGGTCTGACTGTCCACGGCTTTGGTGAACTTTTTGATTTCAGCTTCCTGCTCCTGCATGATTTTCTTCTGCTCAGCAAGAGTGGTGTTGGCGTCTTTCTGTTGGGTATTCTGAGTATTTAAGGCCTTGCTGATTTCCTTTGTTACCCTGCTCTGCTCGCTACCGAGGTCAGTAACAGTTTTGGTCTGAGCCTGAATTGAATCGGTTATGGTCTTAACGCTGTCATCAAGTCCGTGAATGGCGGCATTGGTGGCCTCTGCCTGTTTTTCCGAGGCATCAAGGTTTGCTCCCATGGCGGCAGCAGAGGATGAAACAGCGTCCTTCATGGCCGTCATCTCTTCGGCAATTTTGGAGAGTGAATCCGAGAGAGCTGACGTATCGGCTGAAAGCCTGATGGTGCTGTCGTTCATTTTGAAACTCCGTAAAAACAAAAAAGGACCTCGTTAGAGATCCTCTTACATATTATTTGATTTATCAGAAACGGTTAGTAGCCTTGCTCATTTAATTTTCTGTAGTTATCACAACCTTGCTGATAGCCAAAATCACAGGCTTTACCGCAGTACCACTTGGCCGTTTTTTTGTTCTGTTTTACACCCTTGCCATTGCTGTACAGAACTCCAACGTTATTACATCCCATTCCGTTTTTTAAATCACAGGATTTTTGGTAGTAGTTCATGGCCTGCTGGAAATCCTGTTTTGAGCCTTGACCGTGGGAGTATGAATATCCTAAGTCATTGCAACCGTCACCGTCATCCATGTCGCAGGCTTTTTTAAAGTACTGATTGGCCTGATGATAATCCTTTTTTACGCCTTCACCTTTTCTGTAAGAAATCCCCAGATTTTTACACCCAACACCACTATTCAGGTCGCAGGCCTTTTTAAAGTACTGATAGGCCTGATGATAATCCTTTTTTACGCCTTCGCCATTGTTATAAGAACTTCCTAGGTTGTTGCAACCTGAGCCGTTATTCATATCGCAAGCTTTCAGGTAGTATTTATTAGCCTGACGGTAATCCTGTTTAACACCTTCACCATTGTTGTATAAATTCCCAAGGTTCAAGCAGCCAGAGTTGTCATTCATATCACAGGCTATTTTGTAGTAATGATTAGCCAGCTGGTAATCCTGTCTTACACCTTGACCGTTATCATATAAAACCCCAAGGTTATAGCATCCTGAGCTGTGATTCTTATCGCAAGCTTTTTGGTAGTAGTGATTAGCCTTTTGGTAATCCTGTCTTACACCTTGACCGTTACCATATAAAAGTCCAAGATTGTAGCATCCGATGATATCACCAAGGTTACAGGCTTTTTCAAAATAGGTGGCGGACATGCTGTAATCCTGTCTTACACCTTCGCCATTGTAGTATGCAACCCCTAAATAAAAGCACGCATCACTATCGTTTAGATTGCTGCATTTGACGTAAAGTGCACGTGCTTTTTCATCAATTGGTGGTGTATCTTTCTGTTCTGTCTGTTCAACTACAGTATTATCAGCGGTGTCATGGCTACTTGTACAAGCAGTAGTCAATGCTAAAAATGCGGTGGCGGCAAGCGCAAAATTAATGATTTTCATATATTCTTCTTTTTATCCTGTTATATTGGCTATTGTTTTTGTAGGAGGCAGCTGATTATACGAATGTTTTACAGAATGTTAAACAAGTATTTACTTTTTGTTGACTTTGGTGCTAAAAAAAAGTCGGATTGGGCGGTTGTTAATTTTGTTTCACTCTGCGAAGCCAAAAAAATCTTGGTGCTGTAATTTATTCCGACAAGTATGATATTTCTGTACTGTCCGGCATAGCGTTTGAAATACTCTTTTTCCTTAATCTGCTTAATGGCTTCTTCGGCAGAGTCGTCATACTTAAACTCAATCAGAATAAGAGGCTGTCTCCTTGTTATCGGCTCATACACTAAATCAACACGCCCCTTTCCTGCCTGATCTTCCCGGTGATAGCTGTAATCATCAAGAGTTGACCATAAAAGCCCGGTCATCACGCAGTACGTAAGAGATTCTTCATCGTTGTAATCGAGGAGAGATACTGCTGATGAATTGTGGATTTCCTGAATAATTGCAGCTACGGTTGCTCCGTCAAGTTCTTTAATGGCTTTGAGCAGGTTTTCTGAACGTTTGATGGTTTCCATTCGTTCATACCAGTTCTGCTCTCTGACAATATCCATCAGCACTGCTTTGATTTCAGCATTCGGAACATAGGCAACTTTACGATATTGATTTTTGGTTTCTGAACATCCAAGGTAGCCGAGGCATACCAGAAGACTGAATACATCATTTTTATCTTTTATGGTTACCATATCATTCTGGAAATTGGCACAGCTGAAAGTAACTTCATCACCCTCGATTAAATTGATGATGTCTTCCTTTATGCCGTCAAAATCCATATTGATCAAACGTACAAATTCCTCATTGGACGAAGTTCCGCTCCAGTAACTGATACATTCATTTCGGCTCACGGCCTTGCATACGGAGTTGGGGTTGTATATATCAATGCCTTTGATTTTATAGCCCTTGTACCATTCCTTTAATTCCTGATGCGACACTTTGCATTTAGGTGATTTTACAATGTCTGCAACTTCATTCTCGGTAAAACCGAAGTATGCCGCATACTCGCCTGGAGCAAGCATGTTATATTCGTCAAAACCGTTAAGCGCAGACTGAGAGTTGTATTTTTTGATAGGAAGAATACCGGTAAGATATGCAAGCGCAAAGCAGCTAAGACCGTCATCAGATTTAAACAGACCGCGCAGAAATTCTATAAACTTTTCTTGTAGTGCCAGCTCATTTTGATACTCTCTGCATATCAGATCCCATTCATCCATAATTAAAATAAATGGCTCACCAGTGTATTTGAATATAACTTCCAATGCCGATGACAACGACTTCTTTCCAATCAACGGATCGTTGCTGATTTGTTCAGCGTATTCTTTATTCTCCTTTAGATCACGAATAACCATATACTGGAGAAAATCCACCAGATCATCAATATCTTCGATGTAGAGAGATTTGTCGGCTTTATACGAGATAAACTTGTCCTTTATAGAATTCATGTCAATGTAAATAACATTGTATTTATTAAGATGATCTGCAAAACCGGTATTCTCTGAAATTTTCAAACCGTCAAATATCTTTTGTCCGGCATACCCTTTGGAATAATACGCTGAGAGCATATGCGCAGTTACGGTTTTTCCAAATCTGCGAGGACGGGTAACAGCAAAAAAACGATTTTGAGCATTAATTTTTGCAGACATTTCTTTTATAAAATCTGTCTTATCTACAAAAATTTCAGAATCTTTGAATTTAACCAGTCTTATAAAGCTGTTATCGTTACCAGGATTCAGAATATTGCCCATAACACTTAACCCCCCCCCGAACTTCATGACATCCCCATTTTGCACAGCACAGAATTTTGATCCGTGATATGCAATTGAACTTAAAAGGCGCTGATGTCAAAACCTTACTTTCTGCCATCTAATTTAACGACTATACACGGATTATTCAACATTTATCTGACGTTTATCCGCTAAGTATTAAACCGATATGCATTTTATGTCATCGGTATTTATCGTCTTCTCATCATTCGCTTAAACTTCTCAATCTCCCCGGCACAATCGCATTCAGTCATACCGCTTTGGTACCTTTCATGGGGAGTTGCCTCATAGTATTCCTCCTCAAAAACCACTGCCCAGTAGTTGAACTCAGTGGACGGATACTCAAGAACCTCAGAAATCAGGCTGAGTGAGTCCGTGAGAGCTGACGTGTCGGCAGAAAGCCTGATGGTGCTGTCGTTCATTTTGAAACTCCTGAAAACAAAAAAGGACCTCACATTGAGATCCTTTTACTCATTATTTGATTTGTCAGAAACGGTTAGTAGCCTTTTTCATTCAATTTTCGGTATTCATCACAACCTAACTGTTCCCCTAAATCACAGGCTTTACCGAAAGACTCCTTAGCGGTGATTTTATTCTGACGTACACCATTACCATATTTGTAAAAAAATCCTTCGTTTTTACAGGCCAAACCGTAATTCAAATCACAGGCTTTATGAATGTAATGAAAGGCTTTATGTTGGTCCTTTTTTACCCCTTTACCTTTCACATAAGCAATTCCTAAATTATTGCAAGCCGCCCCCAAATTCAAATCACAGGCTTTTTGGTAGTAAAGATTAGCCTTCTGTTCGTCCTGTTCTACGCCTGTTCCATCGGCGTACAAAAGTCCTAAGTTAAAGCAGGCAGTGTTGTCATTCATATCACAGCCTTTTTGGTAATAGTGAATAGCTTTCTGTTTGTCTTGCTTAACACCTTCGCCATTGTCGTACAAATTACCTAGGTTGCCACATCCCGTGGCATCATTCATATCACATGATTTTTGGAAGTACTGAACTGCCTGATGAAAATCCTGATTAACGCCTATTCCATCTCGGTAGGAAACACCCAGATTATAGCAACCTCCAGTATTATCTAAGTTGCAGGCTTTTTGAAAATACTGAAATGCCTGTTGCTCGTCCTTCGTTACACCTTGCCCCCAAAGGTACATGGTTCCTAGGTTATAGCATCCGGCCCCCTCATTCAAATTACAGGCTTTTTGAAAATACGGAAATGCCTGTTGCTCGTCCTTCGTTACACCTTGACCCCAAAGGTACATGGTTCCTAGGTTATAGCATCCAGTCCCCTCATTCAAATTACAGGCTTTTTTGTATAAGGTATTAGCCATAATGTAGTCCTGTTTTACCCCTTTGCCGTCGCTATACAAAACACCTAAATTTACACATCCGCTACCATTGTTCAAAGTGCAGGCTTTTTCGTAGTACTGATTAGCCTGCTGGTAGTTCTGCTCTACGCCTTGACCTTGACCATATAAATGCCCCAAATCATAGCATCCGGAACTCTCACCGAGGCTACAAGCTTTTTCAAAATAGATTTTAACTTGATTGTAGTCCTGAGTTACTCCTATGCCGTCTTGGTATAAGCTACCAAGGTTGTAGCACCCGTTACCGTCATTCAGATTGCAGGCTTTTTCGGCATAGATTTTAGCTTGATTGTAGTCCTGACTTACTCCTATGCCGTCATGGTATAAGGCACTAAGGTAAGAGCACCCGATACCGTTATCCAGATTGCAAGCTTTTTCAAAATAGATTTTAGCCTGATTATAATCCTGTTCATCGTTGTAGGAATATCCTAGAGCGGCGCATCCGTAACTATCCTTCAGTTCGCAGGATTTTTGGAAGTACTGATTAGCTTGTTGTAAGTCCTGTTTTACACCTTTGCCAATGTTGTACAGTACACCAAGGTTGTAACATCCCCCGCCAATATTCAAGTTGCACGCTTTCTCTAAAGCGAAAATAGCCTTACTGTAGTCCTGTTCAACACCATTGCCTTCATGGTATATGACACCAATGTATGCGCACCCATAGCCGTTGTTCAAGTCGCATGCTTTTTTGCATATCGGAAACGCTTCAGTGTAATTTTCATTTTTATATAAATCCTCGCACTGATTAGAAACTTCAGCCACATTGTCACCACAGCCCGTTAATGTTAGTCCAAGTACAGCGGCCAGACTCAGTAATCTTTTGTCCATATTTTTTATCCTGTTATGTTTGCTATTGCTTTTATGGGAGACAGTTGATTATACGGATATTTTACATATTGTTAAACAAATATTTACTTGCTGTTGCCTTAATTGAACAGCAGAGCAGATGTGGCGCAGAAAGCCTGATGGTGCTGTCGTTCATTTTGAGTTCCTTAAAAACGAAAAAAGGATCTCGGTTAGGAGATCCTTCATGGGAAATTGTTTTTGTTTTGGGATTTTATTGTCTGTTCAATTCTTCTAACAAGAGACATCCAAGAGGTTGTTCTTTAGCACATGATTTTTCTAGATATTTCCTGGCCTGCTGTTTATCGTTGGAGAAGTATAATTTACCTAAACCATAACACCCTGAAATACCATCTAAGCTACAGGCTTTTTCATAATATTTTTTTGCAATGTCTTTATTGAGAGTCTCTTCTAGTTGCCCCATAAATTCACAGCTACGGCTATCATTAAATGTGTTACATGCTTTTTCAATAAATGTTTTAGCTAGATCTAAATTCTGTTTAACCTCATTATGATTTAGAGCAATACCCAACCCCGAAGCAAAACAGATGTACCCCATTAACTTTGTGTTTGGGAAATTTGAATTACTCAAATTACAGATTTTTCCTTGCAATGCATCAGAATCAAGTTCCGGGTATGGATCTTTATGCAAAACAACAAAACAGCCATAAATATCATTAGCTTTACATGCCGTTCTACATAATGATAAATCCTTGTCATTGATTTGCTCTTCATTGCCGTTAGTTGAACTTTTGAAATACCCATTTGCTAATTCTTCACATCTTGGAAAATCACCGGCATGTGAAATGTTTAATAGCGTCAGACAGAATGACAATGATAGACAAAATATTTTAGTTTTCATTATTTTATACATTTCTATTTAATCCAGTTTTTCAATCAGGCACTGGTGATCCTTGGTCTTGGTGCTGTAATTTATTCCGACAAGTATGATATTTCTGTACTGTCCGGCATAGCGTTTGAAATACTCTTTTTCCTTAATCTGCTTAATGGCTTCTTCGGCAGAGTCATCATACTTAAATTCAATCAGAATAAGAGGCTGTCTCCTTGTTATCGGCTCATACACTAAATCAACACGCCCATTTCCTGCCTGATCTTCCCGGTGATAGCTGTAATCATCAAGAGTTGACCATAAAAGTCCGGTCATCACACAGTATGTAAGAGATTCTTCATCGTTGTAATCGAGAAGAGATACTGCTGAGGAATTGTGGATTTCCTGAATAATTGCAGCTACGGTTGCTCCGTCAAGTTCTTTGATGGCTTTGAGCAGGTTTTCTGAACGTCTGATGGTTTCCATTCGTTCGTACCAGTTCTGTTCTCTGACAATATCCATCAGCACTGCTTTGATTTCAGCATTCGGAACATAGGCAACTTTACGATATTGATTTTTTGTTTCGGCGCATCCAAGGTAACCGAGGCATACCAGAAGACTGAAGACATCATTTTTATCTTTTATGGTTACCATATCATTCTGGAAATTGGCACAGCTGAAAGTAACTTCATCACCTTCGATTAAATTGATGATGTCTTCCTTTATGCCGTCAAAATCCATATTGATCAAACGTACAAATTCCTCATTGGAAGAAGTTCCGCTCCAGTAACTGATACATTCATTTCTAGTTACTGCCTTACACACTGAGTTAGGGTTGTAAATATCCACACCTTTGATTTTATAACCCTCGTACCACTCCTTTAAATCATGATGTGACACTTTACAGTTAGGTGATTTTACAATATTCGCTACTTCATCTTCAGTAAAACCAAAGTAAGGAGCATAATCTCCCGGGGAAAGCATGTTATATTCATCAAAGCCGTTGAGTGTAGACTGAGAGTTGTATTTTTTGATCGGAAGAATACCTGTAAGGTATGCAAGTGCGAAGCAAACCTGTCCGCCATCGGCCTTAAACAAATTTTTTAACAGCTTAATAAATTTTTTCTGTAGAGCTTCATTGTTACAATATTCCCGATACACCAGATCCCATTCATCCATAATAAAAATGAATTTGGTATTCAAATCCTGAGTAATCGCAAGTAAAGTTTCCAAAAGTCCTGTATTTCCAATTTGATTGTTTTCGAGGCATTCGGAAAATTTACTGCTTGATTTTAATTCTTTAATTATTGAGTACTCGAAAAAGTCAACTAAATCGGTAACGCCATCTACTTTCTGTTTTTTACTTGAGTAGCCATCAAACAGACCGTCAATGGTATTCATATCAATATAGATAACATCATATTTATTAAGATGCTCTGCAAAGCTGGACTTTTTAGTTATTTCAAGTTTGTCAAAAATATTCTGTCCGGCATACCCTTTAGAATAATAAGCAGAAAGCATATGAGCCGTTACGGTTTTGCCAAATCTGCGGGGACGGGTTACAGCAAATAAACAATTTTGAGAGTTTATCTTTGCAGACATCTTTTCTATAAAATCTGTCTTATCTACAAAAATTTCAGTATCTTTGAATTTAACAAGTCTTATAAAGCTGTTATCCTTGTCGGGATTCAGAATATTTCCCATGATTTTAACCTCCCCCCGAACTCAACATCATCGGCTGTCATTTTATCACAGCACCGATTTTTTATCCGTGATACAGGACGGAACTTCCTGTGAACAATTAGCCGTACTGTTCATATGTCAGTAATTTAACTAGTATCAGCAAATAATTCAACTGTTATCTGATGCCTAATCTGTTGATAAGTCGTACATCAATAACGCTACCGTTTGTTCATCATTTCTTTAAACTTCTCAACCTCTCTGGCACAATCGCAATCCGTCATTCCGGCTTTGTGCCTTTCTTTCGGATGAGCCTCATAGTATTCCTCCTGAAATACCATCGCCCAGTAGTTAAACTCGGTGGTGGGATATTCCAGGACTTCAGAGATTGGGCGGCGAAGCTCCCGGGCAATTCTCACCGCCAGTCTGAATACAAAACTGCCCCGGATTAGTTTTTTAAGCTGGTCTCACTGGTGATGTTGAGAGCCGAGAAGGCATTCACCAAAGCGTTCAGCACCTTATTCGGCACTGATTCCATAAAGGCATCAAAGTCCTCCGGCTTTTCGGTAAGATTCCCGTCAGCGTCACAAAGGGATACGTGCATCATCTTAAGGACACGAAGCTGTAAGTCCTTCTCGTTCTCAAAGTCGATGCGGGCCTTGCCGGAGAGCTCTCTTAAATAAAAATCAACTCCGTCAACGGTAACCTTATTTGTTTTAAATTTCATCGATTTAATCTGTTCAAGATAAGACATTATTTACCTCCTTTAACGGTCTGAGTTTCGTCAGTAGCATCTGACCAGATGACATCTGATGCCTTATTGCATTAAGAAGGAATACGAAAAAAACTGTTCCTTCAGTGATATCCGTTCTGGTACATCTGGGACAGCTTCACCATCGCAGTCTACCGAAAACAGTCCTCGGCAGCTTCAGACGAAGGTTGACTACCTGACCCAGGAGGTTGAGTTTCTAAAAAAATTTCATCAATCAGAAATACAAAGAAATAGGAGGTATTATCATGCATGATTCCTCCAGTGTATTCGATATCATTGACCAAACAGTGCAGTCATCATCAAGGTCATTATCCGTGAAAGAGCTCTGCCAGATTGCAGGAGTCTCAAGGAGTGGTTATTATGCCTGGAAAAAGGCTGAACAAACACGAAAAGCTCAAGAGGAGCAGGATAGAAAGGATTTTGAACTGATCCTTAATGCTTATAAGATGCACGGCTTCACCAAAGGGGCAAAATGATTACTGACGATAAATCCATATACGTTGGACTTACAGATTTCCAGCGACGAACGGTGGAAATTCTTGGCGACGAATGGCTAAAAATGTATCAAGTATTTTTGGAATAAGGAATCTCTTAAAAATATGAAAAAAGCAGTAGAAAATTAAAATATCAGTTTTCTACTGCGGAATGTCGGATTAATCTGAAAAACAGCTACCGAATTCACTTCTGTTCCATAAAAAATTCCCCGTTATGCTTCAGGCATAACGGGGAATTCAATTTATTTCCGTCCGTTAGTACAGAATGTTGGACAGAATTCTGATGGCATCATCAACATTGCCGTCAGCCTGCCCCTTCGCATACAGAGAACTGATGTAGTAGGTAGCCATTTCGTTGCCCTTAAGAGCAGCTGACTTGATGTTACCCAGAGCCTTAACAGGGTTCTTGCTGCCGCCGATACCGTTCATCTGCAGGGCTGCGAAGTTGAAGGTAGCCTTATAGTCACCGGCAGAGTCGGCGTAGTTAAGGTTTCTGTAGGCTTCTTCAGCGTTAATGTTGGTACCGATACCCATCAGGTAGAAGATACCGAGGTTGTTGTATGCCTTGAAGTATTTCTGGGCAGCTGATTTGTGCATCCATTCGAATGCCTTTTCATAATTGCCTTCATAGAAATAATTCATTGCCAGATTATACTGAGCCTTTGCGTCGGTAGGTTCTGATGAAGCAGGTTTCTTGATTTTTGAGTCGGCATCATGAAGAATATAACGACCAGGGTTATTGCCACAGATACGCTTTGCCTTGTTGAAGATATCATTATAGTTTGCAATACCGAGATTACGAACTTCGGCATAATAGAACAGGTTCATAAGAGCTGCGGCACTCAGGAGGGTGGTGTTGTGGGTTGCTTTACCGGTTTCACCCATGAGTACTGAATGGCTGCAGGTCTGAACGTTCTGACCCAACAGGATATCTCTTGCAAGCTTTGCTTTAGGTGCGGTCACGTTCTTCAGAATTCTTGAAGCGTGAGCCGGATTCTTTTCAATGCCGCGACCGTAGAAGTAGAAGGATGCAAGAATAACCTTGCTGCCGTCACTGAGCTTGTCTGCAGGAACTCTGTTCAGAAGAGCGAAGATTTCCTTGTAGTCACGCTTGTTTTCAGCGAGCTTGGTACGAATCAGGGATTCGATACACTTGGTTGAACCCGCCTGCATACCCTTGTTGTAGTACTGCATTGCGGTTGCCAGGTTTCTCTTGCCTGAAGCATCGGTTGAATACAGGTCACCTGCGTGACAGAATGCGTCAGGAATGTTCTTTGCCATACCAATCTTGTAGAATTCCTCGGCCTTCTGCAGGTTTTTGGTAACACCGTTGCCTGTTGCATACAGCAGACCCATTTCAACAGGATACTGTTCCTGAATTTCCTTCGGAGCAGTAAGGATCATCTTTGAGATTTCCTTGGTGTTGTTGGTCTTTGCATAGTACTTGAGAAGGGCGGTATCAACGTCCTTGTCGTTCTTGTGCATGTATTCATCAAGATATTTCAGTGCTTCCTTGCTGGTAGACATGTTGCCAATCAGAGCCAGACCTGCCTTGCGGTAGGCATCCTTGACGTTGTGACGGGCTGCGAATATATACAGATCCTTGATGGTCTGTTCATCTGATGTCACGTTCTTGACGCTCTCATCTTCATAGAGTTTTGCAAGCTGATAGGCTGCATTGCCGTTCTTCTTGGCGGCACTGGTAAAGAAACTTGCAGCCTTTCTAGGATCTGCCTGAACTCCCTTGCCGTCGAGGTACATCATACCAAGCTTGTACTGAGCGTCGGTGTTGTTCTTTTCAGCAGCAAGACTGAGGAACTGGGCAGCCTTCTGATAATTCTGCGGAATTATTGAACCGTCAAGATAGAGGTTACCGGCAGTATACATTGCATCCTGCATACCGGCTTCGGCAACATCGATTACATACTGCGCACCCTGCTGCTTCTGCTGTTTGGTGTACTTACCCTGCAGGTAAATGGAACCGAGCATGTATTTAGCTTCAGGATATCCGGCTTCAGCTGCCTTTGCGAGAAGGGCGTTACCGTTCTTGATGTCACGCCTTACGCCTTTCTTTCCGCTGATGTAGCGTGAAGCAAGTTCATACTGGGCGATAGGATTGCCCGCGTCTGACTGAGTCTTGAGAGTCTTGAAATCAGCCTTTGCCAGCTGTTCCTTGGTAAGCATCTGAACTTCTTCAGTGCTCTGGGCTGCCTTTTCAGCTTCTGCCTGAGCAGCAGCGGCAAGTTCTGCTTCCATCTTTGCAGCGGCTTCTTCTTTTGCAAGAGCTTCCTTGCGGGCTGCTTCAGCGGCTGCTTCAGCCTTGGCAGCTTCCTGTTTTGCCAGTTCTTCAGCCTTGGCAGCTTCCAGACGTGCAGCTTCTGCAGCGGCTTCAGCTTTAGCTGCTTCAATCTTAGCCAGTTCTTCCAGACGTGCGGCTTCTTCTCTTGCAGCTTCTTCAGCTTCCTTGGCAGCGGCTTCGGCGGCGGCCTTGGCAGCGGCTTCGGCTTCAGCATGCGCAAGTTCCTGAGCCTTGGCTGCTTCTTCAGCTTCACGACGGGCTTCTTCAGCTGCACGGGCAGCTTCGGATGCTGCTTCTTCCTGCTGTTTTACTTCAGAGGTGGTGTTCACGGCAAGCTCGATGGTGTCTTCATCGTTACTTGCAATGGCAATGAGGTCGTCTGCTTCATTGGTATCCTCAACGGAGAAGGCGTCAACGTCCAGATCCGCAGGAGATGATGCCAGAAGCTGAAGGTTAGGAGTTACGTTTGAAAGATTTTCCAACTGCTTGTTGATTGAGTTTTCTCTGGTTGCCAAGTATTCATAAGGAGAATTGAGCAGAGATTCAAAATCAAGCAGGACCATGCTTTCTTCAATGGTCTTGAATGAACTTACAATCTTGAGCTTTTCCTGAGCCTGACGCTGTTTTGCGGCAAGAAGCGGACTTGAAATAAAGATTAAGTCGGCATTGCGGCGGATATCAAGAGTGTTCAGCAGACTGTATGAAGGAAGGTTGAGGTTAACCAGTTTGCCTGCAATGTTGTTACCGTGATAGAAGCCTCTTTCAGGGAACTGCTTCTGCTTGTTTTCTACCGCTGCAAGTTCAGAACCGAGAAGTTCAAGCTTGATAGGAGTTTTTGACTTTTCGTTAATCTTTTCCATCAGCTTGATGTCTTCGGAATAGACATTGATGTCATTCTGACTCATTTTGGTCATGCCTGACTTCATCAGATTCTTGTATTCATTGAGTTTAGGTGCGGCCACGTAAATAGTGTCGTTGGTGCAGCCAGGAATTTTCTCCTTGAGAGAAACTTCATAAACTTCGAGCGGAATTCTGTCGATAATAAGATTATCGGTAGGTACAACACGGTTGATTACGCCGTTTACTGTAAAGCTGTCAGTGGTGTTTATCTGACATTCGTAGAAATTAACCGCATTGTTTGCGAAATTTACTGCCTTTCTTACAGCCTTGTCGTAGTTTTCGGTAATCTTCTGGTATTCATTTGCACTGGCCTGAGGATCATCGTCCATTCCCTGCTTAACAAGGGCAGGGTAGGAGATTACGCTTGGCAGCACGTGATTGAGGTTTGCCAGATCCTGAAGTGTGGTGGCATTCAGTTCGGTAAAATCGTCATTGGTAAAGAATTCATGATTGTCACCGATGCTGGTAGGAACCTTCTTGATCATGATGTTGATTTCACGAACCATGAAGTTTCTCATTTCGTATGGAGAAATTCGGCTGTAGTCATCAGCACCGATGAGATAGCGGCAAACTTTGAGAGCGTCGATAGGTCCATAGAGAGAGCGAATATCTTCTATGGTGTAGTATGCGTTTCTGGAGAAGGCCTTGTATGCCTTGATTGAGCGCATGAGTTCCTGTTCTTCTACAGAGTTCGGCTTATAGAAGGTGAATATATTCTGAGCAACGTCAAGGTAGAACTTGTAGGTTTCAGGTACTGATTTGGCATTCAGCTGTTCGGAAATGTTCTTGAGTTTGCCTCTGATGTTGTCCAGTGCACCTTTGGAAAGATACGGACTGATATCAATTTCAAGAATTTCGCTTTCATTCTTCTTGCTTAACTTGCTTAATTCAGATTCAATGGCATTGATTTCCTGAAGATCGAAATCGTCGAGATTTTCGGTCTTCTGCTTCTTCTTGTGAAGCTGTTCTTCCAGTTCGGAAATCTTGATTGCCTTCAGTCTGTTGGTCAGATTTTCAACGTTACTGAAATCATCTGACAGAACAGAGTTGTACAGGGCGGCTGCTACTGCCACCGGATTGTTCTTCTGGTCATCCTGAACATGGAGATTGTCCGTAACATCGTCACTGCTGTCCGGTCTGCCGTTTAAATAAGCCCATGTGCCTACACCGATTACGCCTGCTGTTGCTACAACACCGAGTGCTATGGCTGCAGGTGAGGTGTTTCCTTTTTGCTTGAATGTACTCATTTTGTTTTTCGCTCTTGATAATTTAAGAAGAATGTCGCCTTCAGCATGTAAAACCCTGCATGTTCAGGTATTCATACTATTTTGATTCTAAAACATCGACAGGTATATAACAAAGAATACTGAATAATTGTGTCAATACCTGTAAGTTATTTCACAACTATTTTATGAGAGTGTTCTTAATATATGTAAGTTTTTTATACTTAATCCTGACGGTTTAGGAAAAATATACTGATTTATCAGTACTTTTCAGAAAGTTTAGAAATCAGTTTCGGCTAAATGTTTCTTATAAATCGTTATTATTATCTACGGGAATTTCCGTTTCCTTTTAAATGTTGATTCCGCCGGCGCAAAATTGCATTGCTGTTGAATTAACGGTTAATACCTTGGATTAATTTTGTTAAATCGTACCGGTCTTAAAAGTCATCAGGGAATAGAAAGTGATTTCTATTCCCCGACCTGGTTTCAGATACTATCTGCAGTTAAGACTGAAGAAAGTCCCCGACAGTGACGGAGCTTCAATCACGCCTGAAGATACCGCTCCCTTGCCCACAAGTTTGGTAAGGCTGCAGGTTCCGAGTCCCAGAGTGTTCCAGACTTCATTGCTGATGGCAATTTCTCTGGTGCTTTCACCGATGTTCAGTACATAGAGTACACGGTCGTTCTGGTACTGTTTCAGGTCAATATATACGCTTTCATCACTGTAGATGTGACGGCGGCTTCCGTTTGGCAGTGCCTTATGAGTATCGCGGAGATTCAGATATTCTGCGATATCCTTCTTCAGGTTGAGTTCCTGAGAGTTGAATCCGCTTGCTCTTGCCTGGGTTCTTGCCACATGGTCATCACACTGGTTGACTTCGTAGCACTTTGATGCAGGCGGCTTGGCGAAGTTAGGCATGTCTTCACCGACTTCGTCACCGTAGAACATGATCATAGGACCGGACATGGCGGTCATGTAACTGAACACTGCACGATGGGCGTTGTAGTATGAGTCACCCTTTCTGCCGTCCTGTTCGTAACCTGCTCTCTGGAGAAGGTCGCCGAATCTCACGATGTCGTGGCCGGAAATGTAGTTGGTCATTGATGCATGTACTTCAAGATTGTTCAGCTTGTTGGTTTCCTCGTTCAGGAATGAAACAGGCTTTGAACAGTCGCCGTTTGAAAGAGATTCCTTGGTTGCGAATACGCGAATCATGGCGTTTCTTGAAGGAAGGCTGATTGCACTTTCAAGACTGTTGTTTACGAATGCTACATTCTGATAGTCCTTGATGTTGTATGAAGCCATCTGAGCCATCATGAATGCTGCAGGCTGTACAGTCTGGTTGCCCAGCTTGTATGAATTGCTGCTCTTGGCAGATTCGGCTTCCATTGCCTTGCGGATTTCCTTCCACTGTTCAGGCTTGATCTGATAGGTCTGGTCAAGTCTCCATCCGTCGATCTTTGCTTCCTTAACCCAGTAGGTGGCAACTTCCTTGAGGAAGTCCAGAGACTGAGCTGTGTTAAAACAGGTACCGTAGGTGAAAATCATGTTGTCAGGATTACCGGTGATGTCACGACACTGCTTGTCTGCAACCAGACGGTGACCGCTAGGGCTTACAGGGTTAACATTGATCTTTGAGTGACCGAATGCGGCGTCGAAGATTACGCGCATGCCGAGATCGTGTGCCTTGTTAACCAGTTCCTTGAGTTCTGCCTTTGTACCGAACTTAGGGTCAACTTCAAAGTAGTTTGAAGTAAAGTAGCCGGTACCGTCGAGCTTGTACAGTTCAGCATCCTGATCCTGCGCAACCTCGGTTTTGAAAATAGGGGTGAGAAGAATTGCATTTGCACCGGTGGACTTGATGTAGCTGAGGTTTTCAATAATGCCCTTCAGGTTGCCGTCATGCTGGCTCGGGCCCCATGCGTAACCATATCCCATGGCTCCGCCTTCTCCGTGAAGATAGCTTTCAACCATGATCTGGTACATTCTCATGTTACAGTTCTTTGCAGGACCGTTAAAGCAGCCCTGTCCGTCATTTTTGTCGGAACTCAGGTTGCTAGGTGTGATCATAATAGGGGTTGCCAGAACACTGCGTTTGCAGACTACTTCTTTTTGCCAGGCAAATGTACCTGCTGCATTTGCTGTTCCAAGATCAGTGAGTACTGTACCAGTGAATGCACCTAATGCCAGACTGGTAAGAGTCGCGAGTTTCTTTATGTTCATTTATTTATTTCCTCTAGAATAAATGTTTCCCTTTAACTTTAAGATATGTACTTGGATCAGATTCCTCAAACGTATAAATCCATGGCTTCCTTGCCACAGATTTACATCGCATATCCTTGTGCTTCTCTTCCGTTTTGTTTTATTTATATTTGAGATTTTTTACGGGAAGAACATGCCATGCCTGTGAAAACTTCTGAAAAAGATTTTCACATGACTTTATTATATCATTTACATTTCTGAAAATATAAGAATATTGTTGAAAAGTTTGATAAAATGGTGCGAGTTATTATATATATGTAAAAAACTTGTAAAAAATTTTGCCGTTTGCGTTTAAAAATCTCCGAAAAGTGCATAAAAACAACAGTTTAGAAAATTTTAAAAAGTAAATTTTTTAATTTTTTTCAGAAATTTCTTCCGATAATTTTTTCATTAAAAGCGTTTTTGACAGTTTTTTGCTGTTATAAAAAATTTATTATACAGTTCTTTTTTATATAAAATATCTATATATCGTAATCAGGAGGGGGCCGGATGATTTTCAGACAGGATGTTATCCCGGTGTGAAGTGGCAGGCATAAATCTCTGAGGGAGGCCGAACGACAACGACAGGGTCAGGACGGATTCACCGTACCGGCACTGCCGTTTTCCGAAAGATGCGGGCTGCAGATCCTACTTCTTTTTCTGTGCGTGTTTTACTGCCTGTCTGTGATTAAGTCTTGAATCGATGTCATTCTTGAGATTGTTGACCCATCTGTTGTAGTTTCTGTGGATCTTTCCGTCCTTGTAGGCGTCCGGACCTGAACTGTGCTTAAGCTTGATTTCAAAAGAGTTTGCGGTGTATTCCACAACTGAGGTTACATCGATTTTACCCGGTTTGGAGTAGGCTATCTCAACCTCGTGATCGTTGGAATTGATTACAGTCCAGTCTCTGTCTACAGCCGCGGCAATGATTTCGTCCTTTATTTCAGTGTTTGTCAGACCGTATGATGCCGGAATCACGTCTGAAGGAGTAAGTACCGGTGCTGTGGTGCAGGCTGCTGTGAGCATGGCGCTGAATGCGAGTGCCATAACCGTTGATTTGCTGAATTTCATATTGAAGTATCCTTTGCGCTTTATTGTCTTGCGGTATTGCCGGGACATGTCGTCAGAACCAGAACCTGTTTCTGTAATACGGTTCTTTTAACATATTGCCCGTGTCGTTTTGTTTATGTTTTCGTGTCAGGTCCGAATACCGTCTGAATCAGATGCGTCTTTTTTCCTGACAGCCCCGCGTATCAGATTAAATGATTCACGTGAATATCAAGAATAAAAATTTTTACTGATGTTTCAGAATTGTGACTGTAAACATTTTTTGAACAGTGTCGCGCGGCATGGATTCGGATGATGCACGGTGAAAGACGACATTTCAGAAAAATTTGAATTTTACGAAAAAAATAGTAATATTGTAGTCAGTTTATACACCTGTCGGAGTGCCTTGCGGCTGAGATCATTTTATGAAATCCGTACAACCTGCCCGGGATAATGCCCGCGAAGGGAACAGATATAATCTTCTGGACCGTCAGGTCTTCAAGACCATTCCGTACCGGTGTTTTTGTATAGTTACCTCCGGAACAGTCTTATGTCAGAAACATCTCCATCACTCAAAGAAATATTTTCAGAAAGAGAAAAGGCCTCTCAGAAAAGATTAAAAACCCTGCGCGGTTATGCCTACCCGCGTTCTGCACGCAGATACATTCCCGTACCCGGGACGGATTACAGCGTTCCTTCAAGAACAGTCAGTCTTACCAACGGTGAAAGCGTGGATCTTTATGATACCGCGGGTGTTTACGGTGACACCTCGGCTGTCATTGATGTGACAAAGGGGGCTCCGCTTGTTCGTGAATCATGGCTGAAAAAACGTGACGATCTGAGGATTGTTGAAGGAGCTTCCGAAAAGTGCGGAATATCATCCGCCAAAATCACCCGTGAAAGTGAAGGCTGCATGACCCAGCTTGCTCTTGCAAGAAAGGGAATAATCACCGACGAAATGAGATATATTGCCGCCCGTGAGAACATCGGTGCAAAATCGGATTTCTTCACTCCGGAAATGGTACGCGAGGAAGTTGCCGCCGGCAGGGCGGTAATTCCGGCCAACGTGAATCATCCTGAAGTGGAACCGATGATAATCGGCCGCAGATTCAAGGTGAAAATCAATTCAAACATCGGTAACAGCGCCATTACCTCTTCAATTGCGGAAGAGGTTGAAAAGATGGTGTTCAGTACCATTTACGGCGCCGACACCGTAATGGATCTCAGTACCGGCAGGTATATTCATGAAACCAGGGAACAGATTATCAGAAACTCTCCTGTACCAATCGGAACCGTACCTCTGTATCAGGCTCTGGAAAAGGTAAACGGCATCGCTGAAAATCTCACCTTTGAGGTGTTTAGGGAAACCCTGATTGAACAGGCTCTTCAGGGTGTCGACTATTACACCATTCATGCAGGTCTTCTCCGCGAGTTCATTCCGATGGCCTCCAGAAGACTTACCGGCGTGGTATCACGCGGCGGTTCAATCATGGCAAAGTGGTGCATGTTTCATAAGAAACAGAACTTCCTTTATGAAAGATTTGATGAAATCTGCGATATCTGTGCGAAATATGATATCGCCATTTCACTCGGTGACGGTCTGAGACCGGGATCTATTCATGATGCCAATGATGAAGCTCAGATTTCAGAACTCAAAGTACTGGGAGAACTGGCTCAGCGTGCCTGGGCAAAGAATGTTCAGGTTCTTATTGAAGGTCCGGGACATGTTCCTATGAACCGCATAAAGGAAAACATGGAACTTGAGCTTGAATACTGTCATGAGGCTCCTTTCTATACCCTGGGTCCTGTGGTTACCGACGTCGCTCCGGGATATGATCATTTTACCTCAGGCATCGGTGCGGCCATGATTGGATGGTTCGGTACCTCAATGCTCTGTTATGTTACTCCGAAGGAACATCTCGGCCTTCCTAAAAAGGACGATGTTCGTGAAGGTCTCATGGCCTACCGTATAGCGGCTCATGCGGCTGATCTGGCAAAGGGACATCCGGGAAGTACGGCATGGGACTATGCAATGAGCAAGGCTCGTTTTGAATTCAGATGGGATGATCAGTTCGCACTCAGCATCAATCCTGAACTTGCCAAGCGTTTCCATGATGAGGACCTTCCTCAGGACTGCCACAAGGCTTCAGAGTTCTGCTCAATGTGCGGACCGAAGTTCTGCTCCATGCGCATAAGCAAAGAAATCAAAGAACTCGCCGGTAAATAAACCGGTGATTTTGCAAGGATAACGGTGATAAATATGTTGGATACAGTACTGACCATTGCCGCAACCGACAGCTCAAACGGTGCCGGAACCACGGCGGATCTTGCCACCCTTAATTTCTTCGGTGTATACGGTGTTGCCGCCATTACCGCGGTTACCGCCCAGAATCTGAACGAGGTTCTGGCGGTCAAGCCTGTCAAGAACAGAATCTTTACCAAGGAACTGCAGGCTCTTTCAGCTGATTCCATGCCGAAAATCAAGGTGATAAAGCTGGGATTAATCCCGAACGAAAAGATTTTAAGAACCACGGTTACCTTTATCAGGGAGCAGAAAAAACTCAACCCCGACATTCTTGTGGTATGGGATCCTGTTGCTGTTGCCGGGACGGGCGGAGAGCTTTCGGAGATAAATTACAGCCTGTGGCTGCACATCATTCTCCCTCTGGTTGACGTGTTCACTCCTAATTTAAACGAAGCTCTGGCTCTGTGTGAGGGATTTGAAGTTGATACCTCCGGTCTTAAGAACTGCATGGACAGTCTTACACAGCTGTCTCTCTATTTCAGGAAGCTCGGTGCCGGAACCGTATATCTTAAAGGCGGCCATCTGCCTGCTCTCATAAACGAGGATGAGAAGACCGCCAAGGGCAGGTCGTCAAAGCAGGGAGTTTCCGAATTTGAAAAGCTGACATCCTACATTTATGATGTCGTCGTCAGCGGTGAGAACAATGATGTTTATTACTTCGGCTGCGGCAGGTTTGCCGGTGCGTCAAACAGTACCGGTGTTCACGGTACCGGATGCATTATGGCAAGTGCCGTTGCCGCCATGCTGGCCAAAGGATACAACGCCGTCGATGCCATAGCCTATGCCAAGGCGTACATGACACGCGGCATTGAAAATTCGGTGGACGTCGGAGCCAGAAGCCGTCTGTTCAGACACGGGTATATAAACAACAGTGAAATGCTGCAGTATTTCCCTTATATGGCGCGTACCGTTTCGGAACTGGAGCTTATCTGCAATCCTGCGGAAAACAGTGGATTTGCACCGTGTGCCCACGATCTGGGACTGTATCCTGTGGTGGACAGTTCAGAATGGATTGGTATTCTCTGCGAAAACGGGGTAAAAACCATGCAGCTTCGCATCAAGAAGCCTGAATCATCCGAACAGCTTGAACAGGAAATCGCCAAGAGCGTGAAACTTTGTGAAAAATACGGCGCCCGTCTCTTCATTGACGACTATTATGAGCTTGCCATCAGGCATAAGGCCTACGGCGTGCATCTCGGTCAGGAGGATCTGATAGACGCCAAGCTTAATCCGATTAGAGAAGCTGGTTTAAGACTGGGCGTGTCCACTCACGGCTATGCGGAAATCGCCAGGGCATGTCTGCTGAAACCAAGCTATATAGCTCTCGGACATATCTATCCGACTGGTTCAAAGGTTATGGCCTCCAGACCTCAGGGACCTTCAAGACTTGCCGATTACGTGGCACTGGTGGACCCGGCATATCCTACCGTGGCCATCGGCGGCATCAAGCTGCATAATCTAAGTGACGTGAAATCTTCCGGTGTCGGTTCCGTGGCAGTCATAACCGCCATTACCGCCGCTCCGGATCCCGCAGCGGCCGTAAGGGAATGGCTTGATGCCGTGGGAGCAGGTTCTTCGGATCCTGCGGTTAAGACAGAACGCCGGGGCAGAACCGTTAAAAAGACTTCATCCGGATCTGAAACCGGTGTATCAAAGAGCAGGACGGTTTCAGCAAAAAAGACGGGAACCGGCAGATCAGCCTCTGCCGCCGGAACTTCGGCAAAGGAAAGAGCCCGGAGAAAAGGCCGGTCGGAAAAGACAGAAAAGACATCAGAGGATAACGCTTAGACGGAGAGTTTTATGATTGTTTTTGTAAATGACGAAAAAGTGGAAACATCTGCATCCAGCCTTGAGGAACTGCTTTCAGGTCTTCAAGGTCTTCCGGAATATTATTCCGTTGCCGTGAATGATGAGATTGTACCCCGCGGAACCTACGCCTCCTGCGTGCTTAAGGAAAACGATCGTATTACGGTTTTCGCCTTTATGCAGGGCGGTTAGGAGAATACTTCACTGAATGGGGCGCCTGTTCAGTGAAGACGGAGAAGAGGAGAATTTCTCCTGCACCGCACCGGAATTATTGTACTTAACATATCTGAAAACATCCGGTATCGGATTTTTTCCGGATGTTCTGAATATCAGGTAATTAAAATGAGTGATGAATTAGTAATCGGAGGAAAGAGTTTTTCCTCAAGACTGTTTACCGGAACCGGTAAATTCGCAACTGCGGATCTTTTAAGCAGGGCTGTTTCAGCCTCAGGATCCGAACTGGTGACCATGGCTGTTAAAAGATGTGATTTCAGAAATGAGTCGGATGCCATTCTGCCGGCTTTAAAAAAGCTTCCCGGCGTGAATCTTCTGCCAAATACATCAGGTGCCCGCAATGCGAAGGAAGCTGTGTTTGCCGCCAATCTCGCCCGTGACGCTCTGGGAACCAGCTTCATAAAGGTTGAGGTTCACCCGGACCAGCGTTATCTGCTGCCGGATCCGGTGGAAACCCTTGAAGCCACCAGAATTCTGGTAAGTCAGGGATTTACCGTTCTGCCGTACTGCAGTGCCGATCCGGTTCTCTGTCTGAAGCTTGCAGATGCAGGTGCCGCGGCCGTAATGCCTCTCGGTTCCCTTATTGGCAGCAATCAGGGACTTACCACCATGTCCATGCTGAAGGTTATCATTGCTCAGAAGACCGTTCCGGTTGTTGTTGATGCCGGAATCGGCAAACCTTCCGATGCGGCTCTGGCCATGGAAATAGGTGCCGATGCCGTACTGGTCAATACAGCCATAAGCGTTGCGAGGGATCCCGTAGCCATGGCCGAAGCCTTTGCCATGGCTGTGAAGGCCGGCAGAAAGGCTTATCTCTCCGGTCTTGGTCCTGTTTCCGAAACCGCTCATGCCACAAGCCCTCTGGAAGCGTTCCTCAAGGACTACGACTTATAGGAGAAATTCATGAGTTTTTTTGATGAAATCGGCAGATACAGACTGAGTGATCTCTCAGCCGAAGTGCTTAATAAATCAGAAAGGGAAGTTGACGCGGCCCTCTCCAAAAGCCGTAATGACGAACAGCTGGATCTCGGGGATTTCATGGCCCTGATTTCGCCAAAGGCTTCACCGTATATTTCAGACATGGCTGTTCTTGCTCAGAAGTATACACGTCGCCGTTTCGGTAATACCGTCAACATGTATGTTCCTCTCTATCTGACCAACTCATGTTCCAATCAGTGCCGTTACTGCGGTTTTGCCGTCAACAACAAGTTCAGGCGTCGTATTCTGAATGCTGAGGAAACCAGAATCGAATGCGAGGCAATCCGTAAAATGGGTTATGAAAACATCCTGATTGTTTCAGGAGAAAACGCCCAGCGCTGCGGTATGGACTATTTCCGTGAAATGGTTCCTGTGGTGGGCGAGTATGCCTCATACATGATGATGGAGGTTCAGCCTATGGATACTGACGAGTATGCTGAACTCAGGCGTCTGGGAGTGGACGCCGTTATGGTTTATCAGGAAACCTATGATCCTGAATGCTATGACCGTAATCACCTCCGCGGCAGGAAAAAGGACATGCGCTATCGCATGGAAACTCCTGAACGTCTGGGTGATGCCGGAATGGACAAGGTGGGCATAGGTGCTCTTCTCGGACTTTATGACTGGCGTGCCGATACCGTTGCCCTGGCGATGCATCTTATGTACATGCGCAAACATTACTGGCAGACCAGAATGAGTCTTTCATTCCCGCGACTCAGACCTGCTGCCGGAGGTTTTGAACCGGAGTATCCTATAGGGGACAGGGATCTTATTCAGACCATCTGTGCATGGCGTCTTTTTGACAATATGCTGGAGATATCCATTTCCACCAGGGAAAACGCCCGATTCAGAGACGTGATTACTCCGATTGCCATAACCTCCATCAGCGCGGCTTCAAGTACTCAGCCAGGAGGGTATGCGGTGGACAGACACGACCTGCCGCAGTTCATCATCAGTGATGACCGTTCCGTGAAGGAAGTTACCGATGCCCTGCGTCTTAACGGACTTGAACCGGTATTCAGAGATACCAGAAGCTCAATCGTCTGTCAGGCGTAAAAAGAATGACGTTATGAAACAAAGAAGCTCTCCTCTGATAAAGACGGAGAGCTTTCTGTTTAATGGCGGTATTTTCTGAAGGAGGTGACAACGACTCCGGTTATTTCACACTCCAGATCAGAAGTGAGCGGAATAGGACGGTATTTCGGATTTGCCGGTATCAGCTGGGGATTAGGGTAGTCCTTAAAAAACTTGGCCGTAAATTCCCCGTGAATTGCGGCTATCACCAGATCTCCGTTTCTCGGCGGCAGTGAACGATCCACAATAAGGTAGTCTCCCGGCTGGATGCCCGCATCAATCAGGGATTCTCCCTCCACCTGAAAGATATAGCTTGATGCCGGATGACGGATGCAGAATTCGTTCAGATCCAGTGAGCTGTCAATATATCCGTTGTTCGGCAGCGGAAATCCCGCAGCCACCTTTTCAAGTGACAGAGGCAGTTCAACCCTGCTGACGTTTTCTCCGGTCTGATAATCAGCCGGAGCCGCAACCGGAGTAAGCTCCGGACTTTCTGATTTTTCCTGATTGCTCATCTGTTCTCCTGTTTTATCTTTCTGCCGGGGCTTCGGTTTTTTCCAGACGTGCCTTTCTGTCAGCTCTGATTTTATCAATGTCGGGAACCAGAAATGCCAGCAGGGCGGCAACGAAGGCTACTGCGGTGATGGTGTACATGGTGTAGGCGATGCCGTATGTATCGGCGATATATCCTAGTATCGGGGAGGTGAGGCCTCCGAAGCTGATGCCGAGACCTATGGTTATGCCGGAAGCAAAGCCTACGTGGCGGCAGAGAAATTTCTGTCCCAGAACCATGGATACGCTCAGCGTGCCGTAGATACAGAAGGCTACCGGAATAAGTAGCAGGGAGGCTGCTATGCTTGAGGATGCCTGATTAAACATCAGCAGGAACGGCACGGATGAGGCGGCACTGTAGAAAAGCACCTTCTTGAACCCTATGCGGTCAGCGAGAATCCCTCCGGCGAGACTGGCAAATGCCGAGCAGACGGCAATAAGACTCAGATTGAGGTTAGCCTGCTGGGAATTTAGACCGAAGGTTTCAATGAAGTATACCGGAATGAACGTGGTAAGGCCGAACAGCACCATGGATCTGAAGAATATCATGGCGGTCAGCATGGCAAAGCCTCTGTAGTCTTCCTGTTCAACTGATGCGTTGAGCTGCTGTCTCTTTTCCTCTGTTCTGGTGTATTCAACATACTTGCGGTTGCGCAGTATCAGCCATGTTGACATGATGAATGCCGGAATGCCGATAACCACGATTCCCGGAAGTCCCCAGAGGAGTGTGGTTCCGGATATAAGACAGGGCCCGGCCGTAAAGCCGAGATTTCCTCCCACAGAGAAAATACTCATGCCTTTTCCCTTGTTGGTGGTGGAAACGCTGTTGGCTATTTTACCGGCCTGAGGATGGAATATGGCCACGCCGATGCCGGAGGTGGTAAGCAGCAGAAACAGCAGGGAGAAATCCGTGATAAAGCCTATGAACATGAGGCCGAGGGCTGAGATGATGATTCCGAGACTCATGAGATAAGGTCTCGGCTTGCGGTCACTGATGTAGCCTACGATCGGCTGAATCAGTGATGAAACCAGAGTTGAGGCCAGAACGAGGTAGGACATTTCCTGTTTGCTGTGCAGAACTCCGGAATTCAGCATGACGGTAAGAGCCGCGCTTACCGACCCCTGATTTATGTCAGTGGCAAAATGAGCCAGCAGGAGAATAAGATTTTCTTTATAGGTTTTTACGAATTTAATCATGACTGTATCTGCCGTGGATAATCTGCGGTGCATAAGGCTGCTTTACCGCGTCGTGTGTGTAAAACTGCGTGTTCCGGCAATTATATCATTTAAGCGGGATACAGTGATGAATTTTGATTAATCTCACAAATTGAAAAGAGGTTTCCGCTAATAATCATCAGGCTGTCATCAGATGCCGGAAACAGCTTCCGGCGTTCCATTTTTTATTTTTTCCGTGATGTTTCTTCCTTATTCCTTTCTTCCATGAGTTTTCTGCCTTTACTTACCTTTTCGGCATAGCCTGAGTTTTTCATTCTGTGTTCAGATTCACTGAGAAGTGTACCGAAGCTTTTCAGGAATGGAGCGCTCCTGTGAAGTCTGAATATGGCGGTCAGGAATTTATGCAGCGTCAGTATGGCGAGGCATATCATTACTGTTTCAATGACAATCAGTTTAAAGTTAAGCGAACCGGAACCGAAACGCAGACCTGTATGAATCAGTTCTTCCAGACTGTCCTTAAGAAAATATCCGGCGATAGAAATGACCACAAGAGAAAGCACTGACAGTGCGGAAAATAAAATAACTGCGCGTATCTGGGATTTTCGGAAACTGCGGTATCTGTATGACCGCAGTAATTCTGGAACTGCCGCAAGTTCAATCGCGTTGTCGTTGTAAAGACTGCTGTGACACTGAGGACATCTGATTACTGCAGGTCCGATGCTGTCTTCAAAAAGAGCATGTCTGTCAAGAAGGCAACCGCAGTAGCTGCAGCAGTTGTCTTCAGTGAGATAGATGTCATTGCGGTTTTCATCACGGCCTGAAGCCGCAATGTCATGTTCTGCATTATCTCTGGAATTTATAAGGTTTCGGTATTTTAACGGCAGTCTGACGCCGAATCTTGCCATTGCTTTAAGATACTCGGTATTTCCAAGTCTGGCCGCTGAACGTTCGAATTCCTTTCTGACGTCATCAGTATATCTGGAGGTATAATAAACCAGAAAAATCAGACTTAATGAACACAAGACCGTTACGATGGTAAAAACAGTGCGTGACGTACACAGAGACGATTCTCCTGTCAGACATACGTAGGTTCCGGAAAAGTAAAGATATGCAGCGTATCCCGCCACTGTCAGAATCATCAAGAGAAATGCTCCGAGAAGCACGGCCGTATTGTCAGGATGACCTGTAATGGCTATCTCTCTGTTTGCGGGATTGAAGAAAATCTGTCCGCACTTTGTACAGCACTGCAGCACGGGGCCGGGTCTGCGGCTTAAAATATCGTGTCCATGATATGCGTCATTGATCCTTTTACCAAAAGACGAATCCAGTATTCCGCGGTTGTAACTGCCGACTTTTCCGCATCTGGGACATGCCGGCAGTTTTGTATGCTGCATGGACTTGAAACTGCACATTGCCGCGTCGCGAAGATTCTGCGGGGTGTAGTCGTCGGTTCTGTAGCTGCTGCTCATTTCTATTTTCTTCCTTTTTTTTCCCTGATGACTGTTTATGTACAGCCATCCTGTTCCTGTTTTATTAACCGTATGCTGATGTATTTTACCTAGAAAAAAGATAAATAAATAAGACAGATGCGGCAAAAAAGTCTGCTTTTCTTACTGGTCAGAGCATTAAAAATGTTGACCGCAACCGAAATATTGATATAATAAAATATATACGCTATAAAAATAATTTGTTGTTTGAATTTGTTTTACAGCGGTATAATGAATCTGTACGGTATGTTTCTGGTGAAAAATCAGACATGTGTGCAGCTGTTATTACGGTCGAATTCAGTCCTATGGCAGAAATTTATTTGGAAAGTCGTAAATTATGAAAAGAACTATAGAAGTTGAATACATTTTGAAGGATGAAGAAGGTAAGGAAGTGGCTAGATTTCAGGACATTGAGGAAGCTCGTAAATACGACCGCATGCTGGATGCGGCCGATGGAATCTTCAGCCTGTTCAGCAGCATCAAGGAGCTGGACGGAGTTAAGGAAAACATAAAGGACGAAATATCCTTCCAGATTGCCCGTCACAGCGAGGAGATTATGGAAATACTGGGCAGAATCAGTTCCAGAAAGAAATCCTCAAAAAAGAAGGCTGAGGCCGAAACAGCTGAAGCATCTGAAAAAACACCATCCGAACAGTAACGCCGGGAAAGAAAAATTTTTCCCTCTCATGCTGATGAAAACACGTTTGCCGGATATACCGGCAGAGACATTCATGCTGAAATTTTAAAGCCGTGTTTTTATTCCGTCTTTAGAAAAATCAATGATTTTAATGATTCTTATATAATTTTTCTGTAAATCTGTGTGATTTATGTCCAATACTGACTGATAAATGTCATCTTTAGCTAAATTTTAATCACTAAACATGAATTATCTCGCAACAGTAATTTCATGCAGGCCTTATAATGAAAGTGTCGGTGCTTAATAAGTCGTACTGATTGTCCAGGTTTCGGTATGATAAAAATTCGGCCTGTTTTTTTAATGTATGTCAGCAGCTTTACGTACGGTTCATGTCAGCTTCTGATATCGCCGGCCACCACTTGCAGTGAATTCAGTATCAATGCCGCTTAAGACAATCAGACTCTGTCCTGACTGTAAAAGAGGCTTTTGGCTTTCAATATCCGTGCTGTACACAGTGGAACGGATGTTCGGTACCAAGCTTTTTTAGGATTAACTCATACATTTGAGGTTATGGCTATGGAAAGTCCTAAAGTATTGTCATCAGCCGTTTTACTGGCTGTCTTCTCCACTCTTACCGCCTGTGGCGAATCGGATATTGAACTTTGTAACATGGCATATGACGAAGCCGATTACAGCAATGCCATGGAATACTGTCAGCGCAGCAAGGCGATAAGCCAGCCTGATGCCCTGTATATTATGGGACGTATTCTTACGGAAGGTCTGGGCGGAATAGAAATCAAAAGAGACGAAGGTCTTGATTACCTTTACAGGTTCCTGTTTGTACCGGGACTCAGTTTTTCGGACTATCCGTATGCCTTGGATGTTCTGAGAGAACTCTCAAATGACAGTGATTTTCTCGGCAGGCATCCGGACAAGGCAAAGAAAATCATTAATCTTTTTGAAAAAGTCATAGACAGTCCAGAATTCAGGAACAGTCAGAATTATCGTGCTCTTGCCAACCTGTATATAAACGGGTGGGGAGGAACGGAGCCGGACTATGCAAAGGCGTGGCGGTATCTTGACGAAGCCTCAAAAATGAAAGATCTGGATGCCATGTATTATCAGGTCGCCATGTTCATGAACGGCATGGTTGATAAATCACCTGAAAACATCAGCAGATTCAAGGAACTTGTCGCCAGCCGTTCAAGATCCGGCGTCGCTTCCGTTGATGAACTGAGAGAGTATGCCGTTGCGCTTCTGGACAGTAAGGAAAAGGATACCGATACCGAATACGGACTGACTGTACTGCGTGAGCTGGCAGGTGACAATGACGGTGAATCAGCATATATTCTCGGAAGCTATGATTTGGAAAAAAATGATCTTCCCGGAGCGAAGAAATGGCTGAACAAGGCTTCCGAACTGGGAATTTCCGCAGCCACGATAAAACTTTCCGACGTTATGTATGCCGAAAAGCAGTACAAGGGAGCCTTCAATCTGATTTCAAAGGTTGCCGAGTCAGGTGATCCTATGGCACAGTTCAAAGTTGCTCTCATTTATCTAGGAAAGACAAGTTACGGTTCTGACGTTCCGGTGGATTATGCCAAGGGCATTGAGTATCTCAACAGAATCGCCTCTGTGGATCCTGAGACTGTCGGCAGAAACGGTTATGAGTATGAGGCTCTGGTTTCTGGAAGAAGAGCACTGGCCTCCATATACACCTACGGAGCCTTTGATCAGCCGAAAGACGTGAAAAAGGCTGAAGCGCTGCTTCTTCCTATATCCGACAGTGATGCTGATTCCGCCGGCGAACTCGGTGATATCTATGCCATGGATGAAAGTGAGCTGCATGACAATTCCAAGGCTCTTCAGATGTTTGAAAAGTCCGTAACCTCGGGACTTGCTGAAAATAATCTGATTGTTGGTTCAATGTACCTGCATGGCCTGGGAACATCTCCTAATTTTGAAAAGGCGCACCGTATTTTCACCCACGTGGCCGATGAGGGTAATATTGATGCCTACAACGACCTCGGCAATATTTATCTTAATGGTCTGGGTGTGGAAAAGAATCTTGAAAAAGCCGAGGAATTGTATATCAAATCAGCAGAGAACGGTAATCATGCGTCTCTTTTCAACATGTCTGTTCTCAAGGCTTCCACAGGGGATTATTTATCCGCATATGTCTGGTCTTCCGCCTACGCTTCATGCGGATATGACAATGTCGTATCCAAGCTGAGGTATTATTACGGCAAAGTAGACAAATCCCAGCAGAAAAAGGCTTATGAGCTGGCAAATGAAACAGTGGCAAAATACGGCTGCGAGCCGAAAAAGAATGCGAAAAAATGGTGGCTGAATCCAAAGTAGCTTTTTTTCGGGCAGGGCGGGTCATTACCCGCCCGTTCTTTTTGCCGGTGCAGAGTGTTATTCTTCAGTTCTGAAATCCCTGAATGAGTCAAAACATGAACATTTAAACAGATTTGTTTTTGCATTTTCCATTATTTTTGCTTCCCTCCTTTGCCTTTATTCAATCCTACTATTATAATATTGAGTTATGGAAAGGTTCTCATGTCCTTTTTATAGAAGATTTTAGTATCGGACCGTGATATTGAATAATAGATTTCGATGTTCAGATTGTAAAATGTTTAAGAAAATCCCCAACGTTCTGACTCTGCTGAGAGTTTTTTTAATACCTATTTATATTGTTTTCTTTCTGCTGCCGTATGACTGGAGCAATCTGGCCGCAGCACTGGTTTTCGTTATAGCATGTTTTACCGATCTTCTTGACGGTTATCTGGCCCGCAAGTGGAACGTATGCTCCAAATTCGGTGCTTTTCTGGATCCGGTTGCGGACAAGATTATGGTATGTGTGGCACTGGTTATGCTGGTAGGCTGGTTCAGTTCACACAAGTCCGAATACTTTTCAGGTTTCTCAATTGTTCTGACCATCTGTTCCGTAATCATCATTTCACGCGAAATAGTAATCAGCGCCCTGAGGGAATGGATGGCTGAAATCGGTAAACGCGGGCTGGTTGCCGTAAGCTGGATCGGTAAGTGGAAAACAGCAATTCAGATGATGTCCATAGCAGGTTTAATCTGGAGAGACCAGGTATTTATCTTCAGAGACAACTGGATGGCAAACCTTTCCCTGGTTCTGATGCTGATTGCCACCGTTCTTACCCTCTGGTCCATGGTCAGCTATCTGATTGTAGGTGTCAAGTACATGGATGATTAAGAAGTATTCATTCTCCCATACAACGATTGAGCACTTATCTTTGAAGTAATTACATACCTCGTTTACGCCTACCAAAGTGTCAGAGTAGGAACAAATAGAGAACTCAACAGGAACAAGCCTTTCAATCAAGCACAAAATACGAATAAGACAAGAACAAAACAGGAATAAATAAGAATAGAGCAGGAACAATAACAGACAATTGTAAGAACACTGTTGTTCTCGTTTATCAAAAAAATATTTAATGATTTGGTAATCGCCAAAAGAAGGAACATCGACTAGTAAGTTATGATTTGAAAGACATAAAATTATTTTGTATAATTTACTTAGTAAACATAGTAATCTTACTAAGTAAAAGGAACAGTATATGAAATCTAGTACAGTTACTTGCTCGTTCGTCATGGATAGAGATGTGTACAATACATTTAAGAGCATAATCAGCAAGCATGGACAAAACGTCAAGGGAAGTATTGTAAAGTATATGCAGAGCGTTATTCAGTATGAAACCCCTAATGCTGACACTATATTAGCCATTCAGGAGGCTGATGCCTTAAAAAATGATCCGAACAAGAAAGTTTACAGCTCGTTCGATGAGGTATTGGAGGAGTTAGGAGACGATGAGTAGCCAACCAAAGTACGGCATTGTTCTCACTTCAATGTTCAAAAAAGACCTGAAATTGGCCAAAAGGAGAGGATATGATTTATCTTTGCTAAGTAATGTGGTTAACACTCTTGCCAATGGACAACGTTTGGCAGATAAGCACAAAGACCATAGCTTAATAGGAAATTACAAAGGCTGTCGAGAATGTCACATCACGCCAGACTGGCTTTTGATCTATGAAGTATCTGATAATGAGCTTATTCTTTATCTCACTAGAACAGGCACACACAGTGACTTGTTCTAGGTTCTCAAAATATTAAGCCATATTCAAAAAAGAATATGGCTTTTTTTACATTAGGAATAATTTACAAACTAAAAATAACGTCAGGAGCAAATTCAAAATAGTTAATAGTGCCAGTCTCCATACTGTGTGTCTGAGTATATTGTCCTTTGGTATTTCTATATTTTGAATTTCAGACTTAACGATATTGGCAAAATGCTCAGTTGCTCCGTTTATGATTGAATTGGCATTTTTAATCAGGTCTTTTTCGGCTGCTTGACTGCTATCTCAGCCACAATCTGCTTGAGTTCATCATTGCTTATGATGTAATTCATTGTTTTACTCCTTTTGTTGATTAAAGCGTTAAATAATTCTTGATTGCTTCATAGCAAGCTTCAGATTCAGGAGTGCTGTATGTTTCGTAAAGATTTCCAGCATCGTCTTTTATGTATTTCATTAGTCCATCCTCTTAAATAAAACTGAATAAAGGAACAGGATTTCCTCCTGTTCCTTATTAAAAAATCAGATCAGTTGATTGCACTGTTCGAAGAGTTTGTTCTTGATAATGTTCAATCGGTTTTTCTGCATGAAAGTGAAGTCCTTGGATTGATTTGCATCATCAAATGTCAGGTGCATTTCATTCATGCGTTTCAGGTCGTTCGCAAACATTTCATGTAGATGTTCGAGTTTCAGCACATGTGTAATCTGGTCTGCATTGTTCTTGTAGACTGGGAAGTCTGTAAACTGCTTGCCGTTGCGTTCAATCTTACTTCTGTAAAGACCGTACTTATCCTTAAATAGCGCCGTTATGTCTGACATGACGGCGTTTTTGTTTTAACTTCGCAGACGGCACACTTTTCCTGATAACTCTGTATCTGTCGTGATATCTGACAGGCGTCGTATGATATAATCACGAAGCGTATCGAGGCAGAAGATGAAGTGTTTATTCTGTCCCGGTCAATGCAGAATGTCGGAGGAAAACAATGTTCTACTATAATGCACAGCAGCGCAGCACCTATTCATATGCAATTCCGGGAGTAAACTACGGCATTGCTCATTTCAGCGAGGATGGAAACAGACCTGCTGAAGGCATGAATATCTTTAATCATGACAAGCTAACAGGGACGTTTAAATCCGACAGAGAGCGCTTTGTCAGTTCCGGCAGTTTCGGTTTTTCCCATGATACGAATTTCTCCTTTGAGACCTTCTCTCCCGCATCAGAATCACAGCTGATTCTGTTTCAGTGTATTTTCAATGAACTTAAAAACAGGAATTTCAAAAAGAGAACGGCAGTGCTGCTGAATATTCTGGGATTCAGGGACAGCGGTATACATATAGATGAGGATTACCTATTCATATACGACTTTTTCAGTTTCCCGAGAAAATTTGAAATATACCTGAACAGTCAGACCGGGACGGTTACCGAAATAAATTCCTACAGTTTTGCCGATAAGACCGAATGCAAATACCCGGTCAATTCCGAAGGCGTGATATGCATGTTTGAGGAGCTGGTTCAGGATCTGTGTTCCGTATATCTTCCAAACGGGCTTACTCTCACGGATGAACAGCATACCAAGGCCGAAATTTTAGGGTTTGACTATGTATATGAAATCTGGCCGTATGCCGGAGCATCATCAGGGATCGCGTCTGCCGTCACCGCCACAGTTCCCGGCGCTGCACAGGAACCTCCTTCTCCAGAGAAAAATGTTTCGAACGATACTCCGTCAGGTAAAGATGAATCTGTTTCCTCCGCAAAGGATGCACACAGATTAAATGATGCTGATGAAACTTTTGAAAGAACAGATAACGTTGAGACTGATGATTTTAATCAGGCAGATATGACTGATAAATCAGTACCCGACAGGTCGGATGAGTTTTCTGATGGGGATGACGGTTATTCAGTGGAAAAAACAGATTCCGCGACTCAGCAGAATGATCAGCATTTCAACAGCGGTACGGATTATGGCGGCAGGGATTATTACGCCGGAAATCAGTACAGACATAAATCGCATGATAATCCCGGAGGACTGGATTACTACAGGGAAAAAGATCGTCAGATGGATGGTTTTATCGGTATAATTTGGTATCTGTCAGGGATTATCTGCTTCCTTCTCGGATTTTTTCTCTTTAAAATGTTTCTTATTGTGGTAGGAATTGTTCTGACATATGTAGGTAAGAATCACTGGGATAAAAAGAATAAATAATGCCGTGACGCGTAAAAGTGCGGACAACATGACAGGCATGAGGTGAAACAGGTTGTGAGAAATCCTAAAACATATATGAGCAGGCTGAAGAGAGCGGCGTTTTTTCGGAGAAGATTCAATGTTCATGTACCGTTGAAGCTTACGCTGTCTTCACTGATTATAGGCGGGGTTACGGGAATGGTGTGTGCCTTCTTCGAGATGATACCCAATATGCTGAATCAGTACAGAACATCCTCGCTTTCAGCTCTGCTAGACAATGAATCAGGAATGGTTACGGCTGCACTTGCCGCTTTTGCCGTAAGTTTCATCATGGCCGGAATCGCCATGTATTTCACACGAAAATACGCACCTGAAGCCGGCGGCTCGGGAATTCCGGAAATCGAAGGTGCGATGGTTGATCTCAGACCGGTAAGATACAAAAGAGTTCTTCCGGTGAAATTCTTCGGTGGAATTCTCTCTCTCAGTTCAGGCATGGTTCTCGGCAGGGAAGGTCCATCCATTCAGATAGGCGGTAATCTCGGGGCAGCAGTTTGTTCTCTCCTGAAAATAAAAAAAGAGGATTTTTACGTCATGCTGGCCGCAGGTGCGGCATCAGGTCTTGCCAGTGCCTTCAATGCTCCTCTTGCCGGTATGCTGTTTGTTCTTGAGGAAATGCGTCCGCAGTTCAAGTACAGGTTTTCCGCAGTGCAGGCCGTTGCCATGGCGGTAATCGTGTCCACGGCAGCAAGATCATTTATAGTCGGTAACAGTGATCCTGTTTTTGATCTGCCGATGTTTGACGGAGTCAATATCCGTAATTTCTTTGATTTCCTGATGTTCGGTATTCTGGTCGGCTGTGCAGGCGTGGTATTCAACAGGGCAGTGGGCAGGATGCAGGATTTCTATACTGCTGTCTTCAGGGGCAGACTGTGGCGCTCGGTTATGATTGTGGCCGTCGTGGGCGGATTATACGGAGTTGCTTCCATTATTGAACCTCAGGTGACCGGATCCGGGATGCATTTTATCAGTGAGTGGATTATGACTTCCTCTTCCCTGAAACTGCTTGCCGGTGTTCTGTTTTTGAGATTTATGGGGGTAATGCTCTGTTTCTGCTGCGGTATACCCGGCGGAATATTCGCACCGTCGCTTTCTCTCGGAGCTCTGCTCGGTGCGGTATTCGGCATGAGCATGCTTCATTTCGGAATCCTCAATTACGATCCCGGAATTCTGGCAATCGTAGGCATGAGTGCTTTTTTTGCGGCTTCCGTGAGAGCTCCTCTTACCGGAATCATTTTGATTTGTGAAATGACGAATAATTTCCAGTTCCTGTTGCCGATGATGATAGCCGTAGTGGCGGCAACGCAGACTGCAGCCCTGCTTAAGGGCAGACCGCTCTATACTCAGATTCTTGAGAGAACGCTCAGACTTTCAGGTAATGAGGAAAAGATTGAAGAATACAGGGTATTCAAAAAAACTCACAACGTGGAATAAGATAGAAATGTTATTATTCCTGTAAACTGTTGAAAAAAAGGCCTTCTCGGCCTTTTTTTCATTTGAGGACTAGTATTCGTTTACAAAGAAGTCGTTAACGATTTCCGCGTTGAATTTTGTTGCTCTTCCTTCCATTTTTACGACAGCGCCTTCAGGAAAGGCATGAGTGCGGATCATGTTGTAAATCTTGGTTCGCGGAATGCCGTAAATGGAGCATACCTCCTTTATGGAGAGAAGTCTCTTGAGGTGCTCGTCCTTGATTTCCTCGAAAATAACGCGATATCTCTTGCCGTTGACGGTAACGATATTGCCAATGCCGGTGTTGATATTTTCCATGATAAATCCTTATGTAAACAGTAAATCATAAACAGTGTCAGAGACGAAAGGGGATCTGGCGGACAGTCAGGAGCATGGGCTTGTCAGCCGTAAGTTCATAAAAGGTGCTCCCTGATTGCTTAATTCGATTACGTCGTAATCGTAGTAGTCAAACTTGATTACTCTATAGTCCTCATATTCGGCATCAGCGCGTTCAAGAGCCTGAAAACTGTTGTTGGTTATGATAAGGATTGCTGCGGGGCGTGGAAAAGATTCGGAAATCCGTGAATTATCTGTCAGGCTCCGTTTCCTGCCACAGCACCTATAATTATACTCGATTTTTTTGAACAATCTAAAAAACAAACTGATTTTTTGAACCAGGTTAAAAAATATTAAGTATATTTTTAATACTTTTGATTTTTTACACCTCTTAATCCGTATCCTTTTAACGTATGCGTGTAAGCAAATAGGGTTATTTAAAATTGAAGCTCACTGTGCTACTACCACAGTGAGTTTTTAAGATTTATTGGATTAGTCCTCGGAAGCTGTTTCAGCCTTACGCAGGTCTTCCAGATTATTTGACCTGCAGTCTGCGGGAACCTTGTCTGACCACGGCAGAAGATGACTCATGTTGCTGAGTACGTTCTTCGGTCTTACCGAACTGATTTCCGTAAGAAGCCATTCAAGATATTTGTACGGAGCCAGACCGTTGGCTATCGCTGTCTGGATGATGGTGTAGTATCCGGCACTGACATCGGCTCCGTTCTCCGTGAAGTTAAATAAG
>NZ_JNKD01000026.1:0-41783 GCF_000701925.1 Ruminobacter sp. RM87
GTGGCCCTGGGATACGTTAATCTCCCTGAGGTTACCGCGGAACGCTTCTTCACCGAAAACGGTGAACGGTGGTACCGCACCGGTGACCAGGGCAGATATCTCCCTGACGGCTGTCTTGAATTCCTCGGCAGAAAGGATCATCAGGTCAAGGTCAGAGGTCACCGCATTGAACTCGGGGAAATCGAATCCGCTCTCCGCTCCCTGCCTGAAATCGTCAGAGCCGTTGCAGTTACCGTGGGCAACCCTCCTCAGCTTGCAGTTGCGGCTGAGACTGAAAAGCAGTCTTCCGTAACCGCCGATGAAATCAGGGAAAAACTCTCCTCCATCGTTCCGGAATACATGGTTCCTAACCACATCGAATTCTATGAATCACTTCCGGTCAGCGCCAACGGCAAAATTGACCGCAAGGCCATCATCGGAAGCTTCAGTAACGTGAACACTTCCATGAAAGAAGAGGACAGACCGAGAGGGGAACTGGAAAACCGGGTTGCAAATATCTGGCAGAGGATTCTTAAACTTGAAAACATTTCAAGAAATGATGATTTCTTTATGTCCGGAGGAGACAGTCTGACGGCAACAAGATTTGTGCAGACACTGCAGCAGGAGAACATAACCTCCGCCCCGCTGCCTCTCAGAACCCTGTTTTCAACACCGACAATAGCATCAATATGCAGCTACATCGAACAGAACAGTCTCCGTGATCACGGCGATGCTGCTGACAACTCATATGAAGAAGGAACACTGTAACATGACACTTAACAGACAAGGCATTATAAGCCTGATGAAAAACATGGCTTCGCGAAACATTCATCTGTGGACCGAAAACGGCAACCTGAAATTCAAGGCTCCTGCCGGAGCCCTGACGGCTGACGACAGGAAGGCCATTGCCGACAACAGGCAGGCAGTAATCAGTTATCTTGACTCCCTGACAACCGTAACCCATGATGAAAACCACCGTTATGACGATTTTCCGCTTACGGATCTGCAGCTTGCATATTCTCTCGGACGCAGCAATATCTATGAATACGGCGGTGTGGGATGCCACAGCTACATTGAACTGGAAACAGACAGTCTGGACAGGGATCGTCTCGAAAAGGCATGGCACGCCCTTATCATGCGTCACGACATGCTTCGTGCGGTGATTTCAGCAAACGGCACCCAGCATGTGTTGAGGGAGGTTACTCTGCCGCACGTACCGCTGCATGATTTCAGTGCCATGACCGGGGAAGAAGCCGGAGCGGCTCTTCTTAAGCTCAGATCCGAAATGGATCACCGTGTCTACGATCCGGGACAATGGCCTCTTTTTGACGTCAGGGTTGTCAGAATGCCGGAACGCTCCATTCTGATTTTTTCCATTGATCTCATCATTGCCGACTTCGCCAGCATCCAGATACTGCTCGCCGAACTGGGACAGGCCTATGACCATGGTGCGGAAACACTTCCTCCTCTGCCTTTCACCTTCAGGGATGTAATGGTGGCCAGAAAAACCGAACAGAACAATCCTTTCCTTGAAGCCCTGCACACAAGGGATGAACAGTACTGGGCCGAGCAGGTAAAAACCATGCCTCTTCCGCCGGAACTTCCGGTAATTCCCGGAAGCGGAAGAAACCGCGACAATGTATCCGTAAGACGTTTCCACTATGCCATGGACAGCCTTAAGTGGCAGAAGCTTAAACAGCTTTCAATGGATAAAAAGCTCACGATATCAAGCGTTATCCTGGCGGCCTTCACTGAAGTTCTTGCCCGCTGGTCAAGAAATCCGGATCTCACCATCAATCTGACGCTGTTTAACCGTCCTGAAGGTGTTCAGAACATTGTAGGCGATTTCATTGACGTCAACGTTCTCGGCATCAGGGGAAGTCAGACCGGCTCCTTTGCCGAAAGGGTAATGATGATTCAGAACCGTCTCTGGGAAGACCTTGAGCATACCGGTTTTACCGGCATAAACGTTCTCAGGGCACTCAGCAGGGAACACGGTCAGAACATACTGATTCCGGTTGTCTACACCAGTACCCTGGGAGTAAAAAACGAAGCCCTTGAGAAAAATGACTTCATGAACAGAGCCTCCCTGCACTACGGCATCACCCAGACACCTCAGGTGTGGCTTGACTGTCAGACTACAGAACGCTACGGAACACTGCAGCTTGACTGGGACGTAAGAAACGGGGTATTCCCTGAAGGCCTGCCTGAAGCGGCATTTGAAGCCATGCAGAAACTTCTTGACGATCTTACCGACAGACCTCAGATCTGGGACAGTAACAGCACCGTCACCCTGCCTGACGACATGCTCGGACGCATCAGGGAAATCAATTCCGTTAAACGTGAACATGAGAACCTCTTTCTTCACGAAGGGCTGGTAAACAACGCCCTTAAGACACCGGATGCGCCTGCCGTATATGCAGCTGACGCCGAACTTTCATACATCCAGCTGGCAGGTGAAGCCCTCGCCATTGCGGACAGACTTAAATCGGCAGGCGTCGGAAAAGGCGACAACGTAGCCATTCTGCTTCCGAAATCAGCCCTGCAGTTTGCCTCCGTCTTCGGTGTTCTCTTCGCCGGTGCGGCATACGTGCCTATTGACTCCGGTCAGCCGGAATCCAGAATCAGGTCTATCATAGCCGATGCCGGAATCAGAGTTCTCATCACCGACGGCGCACATGAGGGGACGTCTTACGGAGAACACACTGAAAACATCACCCACGTACTCGGACAGACAGGTACCGGTACAGCCGGAACCGTGACCGCTCTGAAGGAAATGTCGGAGAAGCTCGCTTCATCTCATGATGAAACCGGCAGGGTTGCCTATATCATCTTCACCTCAGGCACCACCGGCAGACCGAAGGGGGTAATGGTAAGCCACAGGGCAGCATGGAACACCGTAAGTGAAGTTATTCTGCGCAATAACATCGGCAGCAGTGACCGGATGCTGTCACTTGCAAGCTACAGCTTTGACCTCTCCGTATGGGATAATTTCGGAACGACTCATGCCGGGGCAGCCCTCGTCATGATGCAGGAAAATGAAAGAACCGATCCTGAATGCTGGTGCAGTCTGATTGCCCGATACGGCGTAACCAGACTGAATACCGTACCTGCTCAGATGCAGATGCTCACCCAGTGGATGGAATGGGACGATAAGGCGAAGCTCAAAACTCTCAGAAGCGTATTCATGTCAGGAGACAAGATTCCGACCACCCTGCCTGACGAAATCAGAAAAATCTGTCCGGACATATCCGTCATCAGCATGGGAGGTCCAACCGAAACATCAATCTGGTGCGTGGAGTACCCTGTTACCGAAAGCTTTGCGGACAGACAGAGAATACCGTACGGAAAACCTCTGGCAAACCATGAAATTCTGATTCTCAACAGCAGACTTGAGCTGTGTCCTGAATATACTCCGGGAGAAATGTACATTGCCGGTGCCGGACTTGCCGACGGTTACTGCTCTGATCCGGAAAAAACAGCCGGGGCCTTCATTACTCATCCGGTATCCGGAAGAAAGCTCTACAAATCCGGAGACATCGGTTTTTACACCTCCGAAGGTCTTATTGAAATCCTCGGACGTGAGGACGGACAGGTAAAAATCAACGGCTACCGCATAGAACTGAGTGAAATAGAGGCGGCCATCGAACAGATTGATTTCGTAAAAACCGCCGCTGCGGTTCCGATTCAGGAAAATTCAACCATCGGAGCAGCCGTAACCATTGACGACAGGGTAAAGAACATCGGCGAAGACGTTCCGGAATTAATAAGAAAGGCTGTTTCCGACAGACTTCCTGCCTACATGATACCGGAAATCATCAGGATAACCGACAGACTGCCGCTCAGTGCCAACGGTAAAATCGACCGCAAGACCCTGATCCGCAGCTTTGCCGACATGCAGAAGGAGGAAAAGGCCGTCGAAAAACCTCTCGATACCAGAATTGAACAGGATCTGTTTGAAATATGGAAGGATATTCTGAAACATGACCGTATTTCACGTCAGGACAGCTTCTTCAATATCGGAGGTTCATCACTTTCCGCCATCACCCTGCTGAGCAGACTGCTGAGCCGCGGATATCCAGCCACTCTGGAACTCATATTCAACCACAGCACCTTTGCCGACATGGCTGAATGCATGAACAGAACCCAGGCTGAGCAGGCCGCATGGATTGAAAGCATCAGTCTTACCGACATGGCGGAAAAGGCAATGCACAATCTGAAAACCGCCCGTGAATTTGATCCGCATATCGGTACGCACAACGTATTCATGACCGGCTCAACCGGATATCTGGGAATCTACATTCTTTCACGACTGCTGAAGGAAACAGACTGCACCATGCACCTTCTGGTAAGAGCCAAATCCCCTGAAGAAGGTTATGCCCGCCTCCGCAAGGCCGCATCCGACAAGAATCAGTATCTTCCTGACAATCTTGAAGACAGGGTAAGCATCTATCACGGAGCCATGGACAGGGAAAGACTTGGACTGAGTGACGACGATTATCAGTATATAGCCTCAACATGCGACACCATCATTCACAATGCCTCCATCATCAACCTGATGGATCCGTTAAGCGCCATATTCCCGACCAACGTACAGGGTGTGGCCGGCATAGTTGAACTTGCCTCAACCTCCAGAGTAAAACAGATCAACTACATATCAACCATAGCCGTTCACTACGGTCTGGAAAACGCGGACATGTCCACGGTCATTCCCGAGAATACGGACATTCACAGATGGAAACAGCTGGATCTTACCTATGAACAGTCCAAAATCATGGCTGAAAACATCCTGTATCAGGCCAGAAAAAAGAACATCCCGGTGAACATTCTCCGTCCGAGCTCCATCACCTGGGACAGCAGTACGGACCATCCGTTCATCAACAACGACGCCTTCGTTAAATTCTACAAGGCCTGTCTGAGCGCCGGCAGTTATCCGGAATCACCTCTCAAGGTGAACATCGTTCCTGTTGACTACGTGGCGGAATGCGTATGTCTGGCAACCGTACACAGATACGGAAGCAGTCTTAACTACCATCTGGTATCCGACAGCAGTATTGAAGTAGGCAGAATCTACTCCTGGCTGCAGAATCTCGGATCAGGCATTGAAAGTCAGGATTTCAAAGGCTGGCTTAACGACCTCAGCGACAGTTTTGTGAACGGCTTCATCAGTCTCTACTTCAAAAACGATCTGAGCAGCGGAGGTCACTACAGCTACATGTGTGATGAAAACGCCAAACTGCTGAGTTTTAAGAATCTGAAACCATTCACCGTTTCTCCGGATTACTTTAAACCTCTGGTTGAAGCGTTTGCCGTCAGGAGCTGATTATGAACATGACAGAAAATACAGCGGCGGGCACAGGCATGAATAAGGCCTGTCATGAGGTAAAGGGTTCCCCGGATGAATTTTCCAGATGGTGGAGAACCTACCGCCATACCGAACATCCGCAGTCAAGACTCATATGTCTGCCTCATGCCGGCGGAGGAGCATCCTTCTACCGTAAATGGGCGGGAGAGCTTCCCTCCAGCATCGAGCTGGCGGCGATTCAGTATCCCGGCCATGAGGACAGAATGGCCGAGCCTCTTGTCAACAGCATGCCTGAACTTGTAAGCGGCATATGCGACTCCATCAGTCGCGGAGGTCTGCTCAGCCTGCCGTACATGATATTCGGTCACAGCATGGGAGGATATGTGGCATACGAACTGTGCCGTGAAATCAGAAGACGTGGACTTGAGGAACCTTATCACGTGTTTGTTTCTGCAAGTGAGGCCCCGGGAATGAAAGAAGACAGCTCATGGCATACATGCAGTGACGAAGAGCTTCTTTCCGAGGTCAGACGCGTATACGGCGACAGCAGCATCTGTCAGGATCGGGAAATTGCGGGAATGTTTCTTCCGGTAATCAGGAATGACTACGAACTTATCGAAAAGTGGCATCCGAATACGGATTCGGAACCTTTCAGAATCTCCCTGTCTTCTTTCTATGCCGACGGAGACAGTGAAATGAATCCTGCCAAGGCAGAAGGATGGAAAAAGGTTACCAGCAGAAATTTTGAAACAAGAAGATTCAACGGCAACCATTTCTATCTGCTGAAACATCAGCATGAAATTCTGAAATCAGTGGTTGTCACTGCCCGTCACCACTGTACAAAACGCCTGATGCTGCCGTAAAGACACAGAATCCGTAAGGCTGAAAAACAACCGCTGTCAGTAACTTATTTCATAGAATACGACAGCGGTTTCTTTTTTGGTAATGGCTTATTTCATTTACAAAAGCTTTAGCTACTACTGATTTCTATCAACGGATTCATTTTTATGAATACGACTATCTGTCCTAATGTACATGGGATTCTCCTGAGGATTACCTTGATTTATTTAAGGTTGGTTCTATAAATTAGTTTTTCTGGAGAAAAAAGGCAGAAAGCCAAAGGTAAGGGGGCACGCCGTAATAACACCTAGTATAGAAAGGTGAGGCTTCTGGCATAATGGTGGGTAATATACCAGCCCTCTGATGTACTTTTATAATTGAAAAACCATCTGTGTTTTTGTATTGTATTAGCGACCAAACTAAACATACAAAGTACCGGAGGTACCCACAGATGTTTTCTGCTAATACACTATGTAAAAAACTTCTCACTGTCAAGCCTCAGTTATAGAAGATGCAAACTTTTACCTGGATCAGGATGGTGTAAGTCACCTCAGGATTCATGCACGGACTGATAAATGGCATCAGGATGACTGTCCTTTCTGTCACAGGCGATGTCCTCGTTATGATCAGAGGATCGAACACCCTCGCACCTGGAGAAGTCTTGACTTCGGAGCTACCCTTGTAGAGGTTGAAGGCTGGACACATCGCATAGAGTGTCCTCAGCATGGTGTCGTAACAGCCTATGTTCCCTGGGCATATCCGGGAAGCGGATTCACCCGTGACTTTAATCTGACGGTCGGGCGCTGCGTTAACAGAACTCAGAACGACATCGAACCTGAATGCTCCAGAAGACTTGATAACCTCGTGAACATCGGCATTGACGAAACCAGCTACAAGAAGGGGCATAAATACATTACGGTCATCGTCAACCGTGATACTAACACTGTCGTCTGGGCATCACAGGAGCACGGCAAAGGCGTGCTGACACAGTTCTACAAGCAGCTGACTCCGGAGCTGCTTTCCTCCATCAAGGTCGTTACCGGAGATGGAGCAAAGTGGATCACGGAATGCGTAAATGAGTTCACACCAGACTGTGAACGATGTGTTGCCCCGTTCCACGTCGTACAGTGGGCTATGGATGCTCTCAACGAGGTTCGCCGCGAAGTATGGCGTGAAGCCTGTGCCGAGTTTACCAGGTTATCCAAAGAGCATCCGCGCAAGAATGGACGCCCCAAGGATGGAGATCCGAATACAGCGATTCTGAACGCTGCCAAAGCCAAAGCAGACGAGATTAAAAACTCTGCATACGCTCTTGGCAAGGCTCCGGAAAACCTGACGGAGAACCAGCAGAATCGGGTAGCCATGATCGCTGAAAACAATAACCGCCTGTACCGAGCTTACCGGATGAAGGAAATGCTTCGCCTTCTCCTGAAAATCAAGGATACGGACGAAGCAGGGGATGCCCTCAAACGATGGCTCTGGTGGGCAAGCCACAGTAGGATTGATGCTTTCAAGGAACAATACCTCAAGCTCAAGCGTCACAGGGAGCACATACTGAATGCAATACGGCTCGGCATGAGCAACGCACGAATTGAGGCAACTAATAACAAAATCAAGCTGATCGTCCGCAAGGCGTACGGTTTTCGAAATATCCAAAACATGCTCGATATGGTCTATCTGGTATGCTCGGATTTGAGGGGGCCACTTCCTAACAGAAAACCTCTAGGTGCATGATCAGCATAAACACTGGGGTTGATGGCATTTTTACCCACCATTACCCCAGAAAAGCCAGAAAGGTTACAGTTTTACAAAACACTGAGAATTAAAGGTATAGTACGTAGAATTGTGAAACTTGTATTACATCTGTTTCTCCACTTAAGGACTAAAACTAAAAAATCTTCTGAACTGTGACATTGTATGGTCTTTTTTCGTAACAATAATGTCTAAAATATACTCAATAAGAGTATATAGAAGTAAATAGTGAACAAGCGAATAATGAATGCATGAAATTATTAAAAAACATGACTTCATTCGTCAGATTTTTTTCACAGACTTTAACATAAACATTTCCATGGTACTTATTATGAATAAATTATCTCTGCTCTTTCTGTCAATATTTGCCTCCCTTGCAGGAATTCATGCCCTTGCAGACGAAATAACATCTGACGGAACCACGATTATCACCGATAATTTCAAGGTCGTTACACCTTCCAGAAATTCCAAATCACTTATTATTGTTAAAAAAGAAAATGAAATAGGCACATTAGGTGATAAGGTAGTCGTTTCCGGACAAAAAAATCCTGAAGATATTGCCTATGTAAAAAATGTTTCAGGCACAAACTACATAATCAAAAATAAACTTCTGGTTCAGTGTGCAAAGAACGTGAACTGCATTCCTTCAGGACTTGATGCCAGATCATTAAGTACTAATGTGTATGAAATTACCATAACTGATTATGACCAGTGGAAATCACTGCAGAAAGAACTAAAAAACGCTGACGGCATCCGTAAGGTCACCCCATCGTTTTATCACGGAAATAAACCTCAGCTTAAGTAATTTTTCCATGTCGGCCATGATCTGCATGGCACCGGTATGTCAAGGTTATAGAATAAAAAAACTGTAAGGCGCTTTATGAAACACAAATCAAACAAAACCTTCAATACAGCACTGTTTTACACCCTGTTTTTTTCTTCACTGGCTCTAACGGCCTGCGGAGGAAGTTCAGGCAGTAATGATAATCATGAACCATCTCCGAAACCAACGCCAGATCCTGACAGGATTATCTTCAGCATTATCGAAAAAGGAGATATTTTCTCCGGAAAACCTTATGTACTTTTAAATTCAGGTACTGACGATGTCAATGATTATCAGATACAGGCTAAATACGGCATTGTATCCTCTACTCATCCGCATACAGGAGCCGAAGCCCCCAAAAATCACCTGTACTACTATGTTCCTGAAGAAACATTGAAGAATTCTGATGATTTTTACAACATAACTGAAGAAATAACAATAACGTCAACAACAGATCCTGAAGAGACTGAAATAATTACATATACGATTGGAGCTGACGATCTCACAAACGGAGATCCTGTTTTTAAGGATCAGTGGCATATTAAAAATATAGGACAAAATCCTTTTGATGTTGATTTTTCTCCGGTCAGCGGCATCGATCTAAATGTTATTCATGCATGGCATCTCAGTGATCAGAATAAAGAACTTATCTCCGGGAAAAACGTAAAAGTAGGTATTATAGACACCCCTACTGACATTGAACACGAAGATCTCATTAATAAAATGTACACTCCTGATTCAGGCAAATCTTATATCAACACCGGAGTAACACAGGATGAAGTATTATACGACTCCACAATACTGCATGGTACCGCCGTATCCGGAATTATAGGAGCAGAATCCAATAACGGCAAGGGAGTAAGAGGTATAGCATACGATTCATCCATAACATCATATGACATACTGAATATGGATTTAACAGATTTTACGGCATGCAGTGATGACGGTATGCAGGTACTTAATGCCAGTCTCGGTTATGATGAGAGCGTAGAAGCATATGATCCTCAAATATCTGCAATTTATCAGAGCTTTTTTGAGAATAATATTCCGTTTATACGCGCAGCCGGAAATGAATTTGACGAACCGGATATATTTGATTCTCTTTACTACATCTCAGATCTTGAATGCGTTAAATATAAGATAGAATGTCAGTATAATCAGACATCTTCCTTTAATAGAGGAAGATATGTCATACATACCGGGGCTTTAAATTCATTAGGTATAAAATCGAGTTACTCGTCAACAGGATCTTTCATCTGGATAAGCGGTATGGGCGGTGAGTTCGGTTACGCATCATCAGAGTCTTCTGCCGCCATTGTCTCCAGTCTTTATCATTCAGCTCTGTCAGGTTTTGATGATTGGGATTACGGTACTCCATGGAGAAACAATAAGGAACTTGGTGAAAAAAGAAAATATTACACTCAAAGTATGAATGGTACATCTGCAGCCACTCCGTCCATTACAGGAGTGGCATCACTGATAATTCAGGCAAAACCAGACATTACCGTTCCTCAGCTCAGGTACATTCTGGCAACAACGGCAAACAACGACCAAACTGATGGCTGGAACACACTTGAGTATGACAAGGTTACCGTCAGTGGCGTATCAGGTTTGAAAGATAGTTATACCGCAGATCTTGGATGGTACGGCAATGGAGCTGGATTAAGATTCTCCAACCGTTATGGTTTTGGTGTCGCAAATGCAGGTAAAGCAGTCATAAAAGCTCTAAACTGCAACAGTGATCCGCTGTGCAAAAAAAGAGAAAAACTACCTGATGACTTTATCAGCACAAACTCAGAACCCTGCAGTTCCTCAGACTCCGGCCATACCGTGACCTGTATTTTTAATTCATTCGTAAATGCTGATGACAATTCCGCAATCAAAAATAATGTGGAAATAGAGGAAGTATCTCTTAACCTCAGTTCACTGGTCCTCACTGCCGATGATACAGATCCTGATGAATGTTCTGCATCATATGGTTCTATAAATAATATTACGGATCAGGGAATTTACTATTCTAAAAAACTCATGCAGATTGATATGACCTCACCACAGAATACTGCATCGGTTATTAAACCAATGTACACAATTTGGGATTTCAGTCCGGAAAGAATAAAGTCCACTTATCACTACAATGACTATGATTTTGAATTCCTTGTGCATAATTCGTCCTTTTTTACGGAAGAATTTTCACCAGATGACAGCTTCTCCGTGACTTTCCGAAGTATGTGCAGCATAGATGTTGCAACACTTAACAGGAATATTTACATTCTTGTGGGAGGTTATGAAAACCTGTAATTCAGAATCTACTTTTTATTATTGATAACTGTTCAGATTATCCGCTGAATTTCAAATAAAAAAGGAACTTCTCTTGTGGCAGAGATACATCCTGTATATGTATCTCTGCCACAGGAGAAGTTCCACGTCATATAAAGCTCAGCCGTCATTAGAAATATCATTTTTCTCAGCAGAGAACCTGACAAAAAACCGTTTGGCTCTGAAAAACGCCGGCACTCACGGTTTACTTCATCAATTTTCTGACTATGGCTGTCTCTTTTACCGCCACCGGATGTTGAAAATCCCCGTTCCCAATGTTCAACTTAATTACCGGTGTAAACTGGATTAAGGCTCATCGCCTAAACTTCCGCAAAATCAATATAACCGAAGACATCCATTCTACTTTTCCTTTCCGAACGGTTTGAACACCATGATCATGGCAGGCGTAATCATCAGATCACATACCAGTGCCACGAAAAACGCCGTGAAGGAACTCCAGGCAAACGTGAACGGTCCGGCAAATTTACTGTTCATGAAACTCAGCAGACATACTCCGGATATCATGGTGGTGAAAACAAGAACCCTGCCTATACTGAGTGAGGTTTCGATAAAAGCCTTCCTGTAACTGCCGCATTTGCTGAAAAAGAAGCGGTAGCGGGAAATGAAATGAACGGTGTCATCTATGCATACCCCCAGAATAATCGGTGCAAGAATAACCAGTACCATATTGACTCTCGCACCGGTCATGCCGACAAGTCCGAGCGTAATGACCACAGGAATCACGTTCGGAATCATGGACAGAAGGCCGAGCTTTACCGATCTGAACACCAGCGTCATTACCGCGAAAATGGTCAGAAAGGCATATATGAAACTGTACAGCTGACTTTCGGACAGATAATCCGCAACCCAGGTCAGAAGACATGAAGCCCCCGTAAATTCAATATTAAGAGAAGGAGTCTCCCTCTTTACGAAGTCATTTACGTCTTTCTCAAGCATCCTGACATCCCCGGTACTGAGGGATCTGGTTCTAATCTGAATATGAGCGGAATCGTAGGCAAAGCTTACGGTTTTATCAAATTCCTTTCCTCCGCCTGATTCATAAAGAAGGAGCAGATCACCGACTGATTCCTGCTTCTCGGGTATGGCATAGAATCTGTCATCGTTCCCGTGAATCGCTCTGTTTACCTGTTTCATCTGGTCAAGGAACGAAGAAGTCTGCAGCACCAGAGGATGTCCGTCCAGATAATTCTGCAGTTTTTCCAGATCCCTTATAAACCTCAAATCCTTGACACCGTTTTCCTTTCCGGTATCGGCAACCAGCTCCACGGACATGGAACCGCCCATGCGGCCGTCAACATAATCAAAATCCTGACGCAGAGGATCGGTTACCGGCAGATCCTGAATAAACGCCGTTTCGATTTTCAGATTCATGACTCCGAATGAGGCCGCGGCCACTGCGACTGCAGCCAGTATAATAATAACTCCGGGATATTTAATAACCGGTACGGTTGTCAGTCTTACAAGATGATCGAAAACATCATAACGTCTTGTGATTTTTTCCTTATTCCCCGCGTCGCCGGAAGCAAGAGGTCTGACTCTGGTAAAGCTTAAAACCGGAAGCGCAAATAAGAAGGTCATGCCGAGAGCAATGACGGAACCTATGGCTGCCTGAATGCCAAGTTCCCTGAGCGGCAGCAGATCCGTGAAAACGAAGGAGGAAAAACCGAGAGCGGTCGTAATCGTTGTCAGCAGCATCGGCAGTGATATGAGCTTCAGTGTTCTGTGCAGAGCCTCCTTTTTGGATACTCCCTCCACGTAAAGACTTCTGAATTCCGCTATGAGATGCACGGAGTCGCCTATGCCCACACAGAGAATAAGAATCGGTATCATCATGGCCAGCATGTTCAGAGTGAAGCCGAAAATCTGATAAAGTCCCATGGTCAGAATGACTGACAGCAGAACCGTCAGCAGAGGAATCAGGGTGCCTATTATGCTTCTGGTCGTAACGGCGAGCATCACAAGCATGCCAATCAGACCTGTGAGTACCCAGATCTGCCCTTCCTCCTGAATATCCCTGTCATTGAAATAACTGACTACGGGACTTCCGACGACTCTCACGTCCAGATCACGGTAATCCTTAAGAATTTCATAAATTCTGGCGGGAGCCTGATTTCTGAATTCATTGACACTGCCGGTTCCGCTTTCCGGATATTCCGTAAAGCTGACCACTATTCCCAGAATACCGCCATCCGCGCTTATGAGTCTGTTCCTGTATGCAGGATCAGCTGCTGCCCCGGCTGTAACAGAGGCTATCTGTCCGTCGGAAAGATCAAATCCTTCCAGCACGGGAGAAATACTGACGGTGTCGGATCCGTTAACAGATTTTACGGATTCGGCATTTCCCAGCCAGGTTACCCGATCCACGAAACTGACTTCTCTGTCCAGTCTGTGCACCAGGGAATCTACCCTTTTCAGAAATCCGACATCCATTTTTCCATGGCTGTCCGCCATAAGAAAAATAAAATCATCATTGCCGTAAGTATCATAATAGTTCTGCAGTCCCACATACGCGGGATCACCTTCGGCAAAAAAACTCTCATATGAATTATCCTGCTTCAGTTTCTGCATGAACTGACCTATTCCGAAGGTCAGCAGAAGCGAGAGAATAATACTCAGTATTCTGAACTTCAGGATAATGTCAACCAGTCGCATTTTCTCCATCCTTATTTTTATTCTGTTTATTTCAATCTGAATTCAATCGGCACCACAACCTTTATATCCCTTTCGGTTTTTGGAAATCTGCTGGACGCGTTTTTGACCGTAACCATGGCGGCCTGCCCCAGTATCTCCTCGCCGGATGAACTCCTGACAACCCTGATATCTCTGGTCAGACCGTTTTTTCCGACAATGAAGGATACAAGCACCACGCCCTGAATCCCCCTTCTCCTTGCCTGAGACGGGTAATAAAGACCTGCCTTGAGACTCTTTACAATCTGAGCCATCAGTTCGTTATCGGTTTTACCGAATACCATGGTTACCGGCTTTTCCGCCTGAACCGGAGTTCCCCGCACGGCCTCCGCACGAACCTTTTCGGCAGGAACCGCGGCAGCAGGATTCTCCCTGACCGGAGGTGTTATTTTTTCATTCCGTCTGACCGGCTCTGACTTCTTTTTCTTCAGCGGCTTTGGCTTTTTCACCTCTTTTTTCGGGCTGACAGGAGGAGGCGCCTCCCGCTTTTCCGGCTTTTTTATCTCCGGTTCCGGCGGAACCGGCACCTCCTCAATGACGGGGGCAGGCTCAGCCACGGGAACCTCCTGCACGGGAGCAGGCGGCATCAGGGTTTTCATCATGATTTTCACCACCTGTTCCCCGGAATTCATGACGGTCTTTGAATTCAGATGTCCTGCCAGTCTTATTCCGCCGAACACCAGCGGTATATAAAGAAACGCAGCCAGGATGAACGCCACTGAATTATAATTCTGCCTTTTTGGTGGCAATGCTGAAATTTTCATGACGAAGATCTCTCAACTTATCTAGCACTATAACAAACAGACCGAAATCCGCCTTTGTGTCTATGCGAAGCTCAAGATGGACATCGGAGTGGAGTTCGTTCAGAAAAACACTCAGTTCTTCCCTTGTGATCTTTCTGCCGTCAAAGTAAATATCGTTGTTTTCACCTATTTCCAGCAGCTTAACGTTATTTTCCGAATCGGCCGTTCTGTCGTCTGTTTCGGCATGAGGCAGATTAACCTTAATCTCCCCCTGGGCGATAAAGGTGGATACGCTCAGAACCATGCACAGCAGAACCAGCATGATGTCAATGAACGGCACTATGTTGAGCGGAGCCCTTGAAGGTATCAGTTTCATGATTATTTCTGCTCCGGAAGATTGCCTGCGATTACACTGATTTTTCTTGTCAGACCGTTATAAGCGATAAGTGCCGGTATCGCCACCACAAGTCCAAGTGCAGTGGCCTTGAGAGCCAGAGACATACCCACCATGATGTCCTTTGCGTTCAGTCCTCCGGACTGTCCCATTTCATAAAAGGTAATCATGATACCCAGCACCGTTCCCAGCAGACCGACGTACGGAGCGTTTGAATAGATAATGAATATGGTTGTCATGTTTCTTGTCAGTGCGGTCTCAATCTGCTGTCTGCCGCCGTATCCTTCCGGACTGAAGCGGCTCAGAAAAATATATCTTTCAATTGAATACCACAGAGCCAGAAATCCCATAAGCCCCAGTATCACGAAAATACTTATATCAACGATTTCCTTGATGTTCCCCATGTCTACCTCCGATTTACTGACAGCGTTGATTTGCGGATAAAAACCGCCGTGTAAAGAACATAAAAGTTAAGGCCTCCCGGGGAAGCCTTAACTGAAATAACAAACATATTTATGTTAGCTATAGCTAACATAAACGTAATTCTATATAAAAAGAAATATTAGATAAATCAGTAGTTTCACTTATGAAAAAATTTGTCAGTTAAGACAGGAATCACACTTCATCTTCACATCATTCATGCGACAATTTTTCATACCGTCTGATTTTTAGGCGGCTCACCGTTGTTACCCTGTATCCACAGTCTTCTGTATACCGGATTGTCCCTGATGAGCTGTTCATGCTTTCCGATACCGGCTATTCTGCCCTCCTCCATTACGATGATAAGATCGCTGTGGACGATGTTTTTCAGTTTGTGGGCAATAATAACCGCCGTTTTTCCCGCAGCCAGTCTGTCCACGGCTTTCTGCATCGCATGGCAGTTATAGACATCCAGACTTGAGGTTATCTCATCAAGCAGTATTACCGGAGCATCCTTGAGCATGCATCTGGCAATGCAGAGCCTCTGACGTTCCCCGCCGCTGAAGTTTCTGCCGGCTTCCTCCACCCTGTCATCAGGCATGGCAAAATCCACCCCCGCTCTCCGCATCACCTCTAGAATCTCCTCATCCGATGCGTCTTTTTTTCCGAGACGGATGTTGTCGGCAACACTTCCCTTAAAAAGGTATGAGTCCTGAAAAACCATGGCGTATCTGCGCATCAGACATTCAGGTTCAATCAGGGATATGTCCGTAAGCTCCCCTGTCTCCGCGTTACCCATTAAAACCCAGCCTTCATCAGGTTTGTAGAAACCCGCAAGAAGCTTTACCAGCGTCGATTTGCCGCATCCGCTCGGGCCGACGACCGCCACCGTGCTGCCGCTTCGGAGTTCAAGGCTGATGTTATCCAGAATCTTACGTTTTTTATCGTAGGAGAAGCTGACGTTTCTCATTACGAGATCGCATCCTGAAGGAAGTTCGGTAACAGATCCCTCGGGACAGGGACTGTTCATCAGTCCGGCTATGTTTTTTCCGGACTCGGAAAAATACTGCAGCATCATGAAATTGATGCTGAAGGCTATGAACGGAGCAATACTGCGTGAAGCGGCAAGCATCAGAATAAGAAATTCCATAATGGAGATTTCCCCCTGAACCATTTTGTACTGACCGTACATAACCATGATGCCGATTCCGGCGCCGACACATGACATGGCTGTAAGAGCCAGAGGCATCAGGGTAACCTCAAGTCTGATGCTTTCCTTTCGCAGATTATTCAGGCTCTCCTCAAATCTTCTGAAACGATCTCCCTGCATGTTATTGGTTTTTATGGTGGTAATACCCTCTATGTATTCAGTAAGTCTTGAGGATGCTTCTACGGAGGCCTTCATCTGTTTTCTGCTGAGGCCGGCTCCTATAAAGCGGACGGCAAACAATACCGCGAGAGCCAGAGGAATGCAGCAGAAGAAGCTTACCGCAAGACCGCTGTTGTAGAAGAACAGCCCCGTAAAAACGGCCACGGTAATCAGAAGTGATGAAAACAGCTGAGGGATGATATGTGAATTGGCATTTTCCAGATTCGAAAAATCCTTCATCATGCTGTGGCTTACTTTTGCGGGATTCAGATTATCAAGGGTACCGAGTGACAGTCTGCGAATATGCTCGGCAAGCCTTAACCGGCCCCTGGTGGAATTGTTGTAGGTGGCCACGTAATTGGCATTGTATGCCGGTACGGAAGCAAAGTAACAGAAAAACATGTACAGGACCGCGCCAGCGCATATCATGTAAAGATACGCCGGGGACGTACGCTCCCCTCCGAGATACGGATCAAGCAGCAGATACAGCAGTCCGATGACAAAGAAAAAGCCTCCGAAATTGGCCAGATCACAGATGCAGGTAGCCGCCAGGGATTTAAAAAAATGACCGCTTCTGTTACCTGTAAGATTGCGTATAGCCTCAATCATGCCATATCCTCCCTGCTGTTAAGACTCCATCTGTCAGCATTCTCATAAAGTTCCCATAATTTACGGTATTCAGCGGAATTTCCGAGCAGTGACTGATGAGTTCCCCTTGCGACGATTCTCCCGTCGTCAACCATTATGATTTCATCAGCATCGGTAATGCTGTTAAGCTTGTGGGCCACCATAATTATGGTTCTGTTCTTTTTCAGTTCATTCAGTGCCCTGTTCAGCCTGAGTTCGTTTTCGGAATCAAGAGCTGAACTCACCTCATCAAGAAGCAGTACCGGAGAATTCTTAAGAATAGCCCTGGCAATGTTAAGCCTCTGTTTTTCACCTCCTGACAGAACATCTCCGCTGTTGCCTATGTGATAATCAAGGCCGTATTTCATGAGAATGTCATCACACTGAGCCAGTCTCGCAGCATTCAGAATTTCCTCATCGGTGGCGTCTGTTTTACCTGCCATAATGTTTTCCCTGATGGTTCCGTCAAACATAAAGGTCTTCTGAAGAACGATCCCCACCTTTTCCATAAGACACTTTTCAGACATCTCCCTGATATCCGTTCCGCCTATTCTTATGCATCCGGAATCAACATCGTGAAATCTCGACAGCAGAGACAGAATACTGCTCTTTCCGGAACCGCTTCTGCCGATGATCGCCAGACTCCGGCCTTCCTCAACCCTGAAGCTTATGTCTCTGACTCCCCCCGGGGCATGATGTCCTTCGCTGAGTTCTCCCGAATTCCGGGTAATACTTTCCGAACCGTATTTCTCATCATGATAAGTGAAGCTTACATGATCAAATTCCACGGAGGAACCTGAAGGTTCTTTCGGGTTTTCGGGAACTGGAAGAGGCTCAACCGAAAATATCGCATCAATTCTCTCCACGCCTTCATTGATGGTCATTACCACGTTTGATATGTTCATAATATTCATGAGAGACGGCAGGATCGCATTGGACAGCACGGTGAAAAACAGTGCCGACAGCACAATCCCGGAATTCTCCGGTGATGATGAATTGATCCAGATAACCACGGGATAGATGAAGAATATGAAGAAATTGACAAGGATGGTAAAGATAATGAAATCCCGGCTTCCCCTGTCTGCAAATCTCAGAGCGAAATCACGATAGGTAATGACGCTTTTTTTCAGTGATGAAAAAGAACCGGCGCTCAGACTGAACATTTTAAAAACCTGAATTCCCCTGGCAAATTCCATGGAGGAGGCATTGATATCCTCCAGGGCCTTGAAATATCCCCTTATTTCCTTTTTCACTCCCTCATCACCGTAGATGCGGAACTGAATGAACAGTGAAAGGGCATAAACAAGAATACAGATGAGCCCCAGCTGCCAGTCGGCATAAAGATACATGATAAACACCGCGGCGGCACCGGTGAGAGTCATGACCATATCTGGTATTTTGTGGGATATGAAGAGCTCAATCAGATCCGCATTGTCATGAATGGTCTTGTGAATCTCTCCGGTACTGACCCTAGTAAAATACCCGAGAGGCAGAGCAGCCAGATGCTCTGCCAGTCTGATTCGCAGATTGAAAATTATTCTGAAGGCCGCAAAGTGACTCAGTATGAAACTTCCGCCGTTGAACAGCATGGAAAGCAGAACGCTTGCCACGGCGGTGATTCCCCAGAAGAAAACCTCATCGGTATCCTGAGGTAAAGATGTTCCGCGGGATTCAATATATATGCTTATGATTTTATAGGAAGCTATGTAGGGAACAATCTGAATGACAGTTGACACTGCGGCAAGCACCGCGGAGACGATGAGGAACCATTTTTTCTCACCGCTTATTTCCAGCAGTCTCGGAATACCTTTTTTCTTATCCGTATTCAATTTGACACCCTCCTGAAAATGAATGCAGAGGAAATAAAAAAAGCCCGTTACAGACAGATTATGTAACGGGCAAAAGCTGTAACGCTAGAAACTGTACTTAAGTTTAACGCCAACGTTACGAGGAGCAGCCATTGAATAGAAGCGGACTCCGTAAGTACTGCCGTTATCTATTGAATTGGCATACTTCTTGTCACCCGCATTTTCTATATAAGCCTTGATTTCAAGATTCTTTAAAATCTCGGCACTGGCGTACATGTCAAAGATAGTGTATCCGCCCTGGGATTCCTGGTCCAGTCCGCTGTTTTCGAATACGGAGGTGTAACCTTCACCGAAATAGGTCTTGGACTGGTAGCGAACGCTGCCGCCGAAATGAGCCGAGAAATCCGCAAACTTCAGGGCTGTCACGTCAATAAGCCCGGTAGCCACGAATTTCGGAGCGTTGGCCGGATGTTTGGTATAGTCACCGGTGTCGTTTCTGGCATCGGCATAGGTCATGGAAATTCCCGCAGCCACGCGTTCGGCATGGTATCCCAGAGTAAGTTCACCGCCGGCAGAATGCATTCTGCCGATGTTTCTCAGAGGAGTCATATACGAGTTTTCCACAATGGTATAGGCCTGACGATCATGAACATCCATATAGAACAGAGCGGCATTGGCATCAAAACCGTTGTCATATGCCATATGATAGCCTAACTCATAGTTATACGTTTTTTCAGGTCTGTAGCCTTCCGCATCCAGCTCTGAAGTCGGAAATCTGCTGAACCCGCCAGATTTTGAACCGCTTGATGAAAGAACATAGACTCTCTGTCCCGGAACAAAGGTATATCCGAAGGCAGCCTTGTAGTCAAACATGTCATAACTGTTTTCAACATGATCCATACTGTAGCCGAAATTATAGGTACCGTTGGCCTTGGCCTGGTCATGTTCCATTCGCAGTCCGATGTCAATATCAAAGATTGACTCACTGCCGACACCGAAGTTATAAGCCACATCACTGAAAACAGAGAAACTCAGGTCATCAGTTCTCAGGTCAACCTGACCGATTGGGAACATTGTTCCGCCTATTAGCTCCTGATAAACAGGATTGTCTGAAATATCAATCTGAGCCAGAACGTAATTGTCAACCTTTGACTTTGTGGCGTTAACACCGATTACAGCCTTCCCGGAATCATAGATGTCTCCGGAATTACCGAGTTCGGCAACATAACGTACTTCCTGTGTGAACTGTCTGGTTCTGATATTGTTGTTTCCGCATCTGCCCTGACCCATCATATAAAGTTCGCATGAATCAGAATCATTGACACTGGTGATACTGTTGATTGAATCGCCGTTATCACGGTAATAATCAAGCTTTACATAGGCGGTATATGAGGTTCTGTCCTCTACGGGATCAATTTCGTCCTGTATGTGTCCTGAATTAATCAGAGCCTGGTAAGCCTCTTCATAGCCGCCGAAATACTCTGCCACGTCGGGATTCGACGCCATGACTCCGGCAAGATACGAACCGGTAAAGTCAGGATTGCGATTAATACCGTTGCCGCTGAGTTTTCCGTTTCTGTATTCCTCTTCGGTCAGAGCCACATTACTCTGATGTCCCCTGTCCTTGGTATACGCTCCTCCGAGAGTAACCACCATCGGAATATTTTCACCGCCGTCAAAATACAGTGCTCCGTTAATTCCGTAGGATTCTCCGGTGTTGTAGTTTGAACCGTCAGTATCCTTAATCCATCCGTAGTCTTTCTGATTGATTAACCCGATCTTTCCGTAAACGGTTTTGCCGTAAAGAGCTCCGCCGGCATCAACCTTGTTTTTCCAGTAGAGTTTTGAATAGTCTGATTCAAGATCCGCATAATTGCCGTCAATCATCGGATTTCTGGTGGTTACGTTGATAATACCGATCTGAGCGCCGCTTCCGTATACAGACCCCTGGGGACCTTTGAGAATTTCCACGCTGCTGACATCGTTAAACTGCTGGTTCATCTGAGAAAACGGCTGAGCCACGCCGTCAACATACACGGTTACGCCGGAATTATATATGTTTCCGGAATTGATGCCTCTGATGGTGTATTTTGTCAGCTGTCTGCTTCCGAAACCTGAAGCCGGAGTAATGGCTGACGCCACTCTGGTCAAATCCTTTACCCCTCTGACCTCGTTCCTTTCGAGAACCTCTTCGCCGGCGACTTCGGCCTGACCGCTCAGTGATACGAGATCCTGACTGTACTTGTTTGCCGTAACGCTGATGGTATCAAGTTTGAAATCATACTCTTCATCAGCCGATGCCTGGCCGCACGCCAGCATTACCGATGATGCCACGGCTGTCATCACCAGTCTACTTTTTCTGTTGTCCGCATTCATAAATATCTTTCTCCGGTTTCCCTGTTCTTTTTTAAGACAGAGGATAAAAATCGTTATATGGTGGTTTTCTGCAATTTGGAATTATGATTATTGGTTGCATCCTGTCAGGTTCATCAGTCCGCAGGTTTTTGATACCAGTCAAAAAAGCCCCGCTAAGATACCACATGTGTTAGCCGTTGTTAACACGAATTAGCATTAACTAACAAATTTTATCACTACGGGAATTCTCATTCAGATTGCATAAAACTCCGGAAACGCTGATTCTGCAGTACTTTTCACCTCTTCATAACTAATCAGAATAAAAATATAGTGAAAATAATTATCAGGCAGAATATTTAAACAACCTGCATAATAATGAACGGATAAGGCTGAGGAACAACAGCTTTACATCACGGTTCATCACAACAATCAGGAGTCGCATTCGCGTGCGGCTCCTCAGGGCTTTTCCGCACAGAATACATATCAGTCGACAGTTTGACGTAAAAAGGAACAGCCATGAAAAAACCTGAAACCATCTACCTTGAGCAGTGCCTTGCTCACTGCAACATTGCAAATTCAATCGCCTATCACTTCACCGGCACCCTGAATCTGCCGTATTTTCAGAAAAGCGTGCAGGATGTGCTCAGTCGTGTTGACAAATTCCAGTATGAACTTACCGGAACCGATGAGGGAAACATCACCTGGAAGGAAATGAAAAAGCCTGTTCCGCCTGTTAAACTTCTGCATACGCGGAATTTTGATGAAAGTTTCGGGGAATTCACCGCATCCATCTTTGACCTCTGCAGTGAATACCGTTACTTTCCTCTGTTTTTCACGGTATTTTCCGAATCGGCAGACAACGGCTCCGGGGCGACTGATGAAAAACCGGTGACCGTTACCGGAAAATTTTATCTGGTACAGACACTGAACCATGCCTACTGCGACGGCAGAAGCTGTGAATTTCTGCTTAACATGATTACCGAATACTACAATGCCCTGACGGAAAACAACGTTCAGGCACAAACAGGGATACTTAAGACAGTTTCCGATGCCTGCACGGTCTCCAGCGACAGAGTATATTCATTCGGCAGAAGTGATTCTCTGATTAAAATCAGTCCGTGGCAGCAGCTGAAAAATCTCTTCAGACTGATAACCATGAAGCTCAGCGACAGTGGCGGATTTTCGGTTAAATATCCCGTTATTGAATCAGAGTGGGAAAACTTCCGCCGGCAGAAGCATTATCCACAAATGCATTATTTCGACCTGAACCCGCTCGTAAGGCACTACCAGCAGAAAAATTCCTCCGTGAACATCAACAGCCTTATAACAGCCCTGCTTGTTAAAGCCTTTTATCACGTAAACGGCAGCATGAACGGTCACCCGGAAAAGAAAATGATCTCCTTCCGCATGATGTCCGACATTCTGTCTGCAAGACACAGACAGAAGCTGATCGGAAACTACTGTGCCTATGCCCCGCTGATTACCGACGGAAGCAAATCACTCATGGACGTGGCTGAGGACATCGTGAAACAGGTGGAAATATTCAGAAAAAACAAGCTTGACGTAACCATGTACAAGTTTCTTGAATTCGCACTCAGAAACCGCATGGCAGGAAAAAAGGACGATCCGACATCATTTACCGTCTCTCTCGTACTGCACCGAAAATTCATGAAGCATCCGAAATTTCTCAAGGGAACCACGTTTATCCGCACTACCGGAGCTCTTAACTACTCACCTCTTGATGTTCTGGGTGCCAAACTTAACAACAAGGTCGGCCCGACTCTGAGCATCTCTGATGACAATGTACTGTTTGTGACCTATTACCCGCTCATAGGAGGGGATCAGACGCTGAATAAAGTGACCGAGGCATTAAAAACCGTTATGAAAAACGAAATATCCTTGATAAATTCACCATACTAGAAAATATAATGATAACTGGACAAAATTAAACAAAACAATCCGTAATGTACCTTAACGGAGGCAATCATGGATAAATTCATCAGGTCTCGGAATCAGCTCGTCATAAATTCACATTCCGTGGAAATCATCGAATTTGATGAAAACGGGCTTTACGATAAACTGCCTGAGGAATACGGAATAGAGATGCCGTTCAGTCTTGACAGAGCCGTGGCCAAGCGAAAGGCCGAATTCATTGCCGGAAGAATCGCCTGCCGCAGACTGCTTGATTCCTACGGAAACAGCGGACAGGTCAGCATCAATGCCGACAGAAGCCCGGCATGGCCTGACGGTTTCACCGGTTCTATCAGCCATGACGGCAGAATAGCCTGTGCCGTGGTGCTCCCAAGAGCGGGAGAAAACTCCGGCATAGGAATAGATCTGTGTGTCAGCATGACGGATCAGAATGCTCTGGAAGTTGCCGACAACATCTGCATTTTCAATGAAATAAGTCAGTTCGACAGTATCCAGCTGCCTACCATGGATGCCCTGAGAGTCATTTTTTCCGCCAAGGAAAGTCTCTATAAATCCATCTATCCGATAATCAGACGTTTTGTGGATTTCAAGGAAGTCCTGATAAGCTCGGTAACCGGAACCCCGGATGAGGGAATAATAACATTCACTGCGGCAAACAGAAATGATCTCCCGCTGTCCGTGGTTGAGGAATTCCATGTCCATTACCGCAGATTCGATCACAACGGGATCACAGGTTTCATCACCCTCGCCTGCAACAGAATCAGCTGTGACTGAGCGGATTGACAAACATTACTCGAGCTACGGATATTTCTGAATCATGTTTAACGCATGTCTGACATTCCTCTCGAAATGCCGGCAGTCTCATTCCGTCAGCAGTGACGTTCCTGAATATTTGCGGTATTAAATTTTCCGCCCGATGAAAACATCTTGAACCGGAACACATAATGTACAGTCTTATATTTATACAATATAAATACCAAATTGTACATTATACCTTTAAAAAAGGAATCATCATGGATAAGGATGTCTATAAATGTGATTTAAGCAGTGACTATCTTCTTGCTCTCAATAATATTTTAAAACGCACCCGCAGGAAAACAGCATCAAAGGAAGAACTTGCCAGAGAACTTAACATGCCTCTGTCAGAGATAGAAATTCCATGTTCGTACCTGGTAGAATACGGCTATGCCTTTCCTGACGACAGCGACCGTTTTGAAATTTACGATTTCGGAACCGAAACCGTTGAAGAATACCAGAAAATTCATGCAGGAATCGCCAGATATCTCAAAGATACGCTTAAAATAGATGCTCTTGAAGCGTGCAGAAACGCCGCCGCATTCAGAAACCTTATGCAGGATGAAACAGTAGAGGATATTCTGCAGTACGTCGAAGAACGCCATCTGCCAAAACTCGATGAAGAAGACATCACCATCATCTATCCTGCTCTCCATGCCTACATAAGTGAAACGCGATACGACCTGCTGGATCCGATTTACCTTCTTATCGAAGGTTCGGAACATCCTCAGTCGGAAACGTTCACTGTTCAGGATTTCATGAACATGTGCAATATGTCACCTGATCGTCGTCAGATTGCTGAAAAACATCTGAAAAAAGCGCAGGAACAGGGACTTATTGAAATAAACAAATACGGTTCGATGTCGCTTACGTCAGAAGGCTGCGCCAAATGTATGGAGTATGTAAAAAAACAGCTTTGTCTGGTGAAGTTTTTTGAATACACGCTGAACTATGATGACGATGACGAAAGTGCCGGACAGTCCGCATGGGCATGTAAATACCGTATTACAGACGCGGCATTTACGGCAGTTGAAGAATATCTGAAAAAAAACGGCATAGACATCGGTGAATACTGATTTTTAAGAAGTTTTTCAGACATATGAAAAATCATCAGACGACACATAAAAACTCTATAAAATTCCTGCAGTAATCTTTTTACTGCTTCCGATTCATGAATTTGTACCTGAAAACATTATAAATGATGCTGAAAGAACTTGTAATTTACATTACGCACAGACACTTTTATCAAAATTATGAACATCCGTTGCATAACGGATGTTCAGTACTTGACCGGTTCAGTATTAAGCGATTAAAGTTTAAATTATAGACAAATCAGAGATTTCCATGATTTAAACCTTAATTATGATGATTGTTCTGGTTTCGTATTACCGTAATCTGAATTTCTTCCAAATCGCTGTCTGGGGGACGTAACCAATGAAAAACAAATTACTGTTCTGCGGCATCGGATTATTATCCTCATGCCTGACTTCATCCGCTTATGCCGACGAACCTCTCAGTCGGGATGAGTTAACCATCTGGGTAAGCGAGCATAAAGGATACACCGGCATGGTTAAGGTGGCTGCCAAGTTTGAACATGATACCGGATACAGGATTAACGTAGAACATTTTGACTCACTTCCGGCAAAGTTTCAGGAAAGAGCCTCATGCGGTGGCGGACCGGACATTCTGGTATGGGCGCATGACCGCTACGGTGAATGGACAAAACTCGGACTTCTTGAAGAAATCAAGCCTACTAAAGAAGAACTTGAAAAATTCTATGACATCTCCTGGGATGCCATGAAAATCAACGGCAAATATTACGGATATCCTTTTGCGGTTGAAGCCGTGTCACTAATCTGCAACAGGGATCTGGTTCCGAATCCTCCTAAAACCTTTGAGGAATTCATGACTCTTGACGCTGAAATGCAGGAAAAAGGCAAACATGCGTTTCTGTGGGATTACAACAACGTCTACTATTCCTACCCTATACTTTCCGCAAACGGCGGGTATTCATATAAGAGAAACGAAGACGGCTCATACGACATACAGAATATCGGTGTCAGCAATGAGGGAACTCAGAAAGGCCTTAACTACATTGTAAAGATGGTTCAGGGCGGACATCTTCCGATCCAGACCGAATATAAATCCATGGAAGCTGATTTCATTGACGGCAAAGTCGGCTGTATCATCAACGGCCCGTGGGGATGGAAAAACTACAAGAACATGAACTACAGCGTCAACACCTTCCCTACCCTTGAAGGAAAACAGGGGAAACCGTTTGTAGGCGTGCTTGGACTGGTGATAAACAAATCATCATTCCACAAGGAAGCCGCCAAAAAGTTTCTGACCGAATATCTGCTCACCGACTACGGTTACGAGGAAGTAAACAACGCTTCACAGCTTGGTTCAGTGGCTCTCAAATCCTTTGAAACCAAACTTGAAAGTGATCCTCGCATCATGACCACCATGAAGAACGCCCAGTCAGGAGTTATCATGCCTAACGTTCCGGAAATGAACATCTTCTGGAGTTCAGTAAGAGAAGCCATCAAACGCGCGACAAGCGGCAGACAGACGGCTGACAAGGCTCTGAAGACTGCGGAAAGCCGTATCAGAAAAGTGAAGTAGCATTCCGTGTCGCACTGCCGGGAGATAAATACGGTTTTACGTCTGCATCAGTAAAATTAAGCACCGCATGAATATGCATGCAGTGCCTAATTTTAAAACTTCGTATGAACGCCGGATGAAAAACAATGATTACCGCAGAATATAAATAAGTGAGAATATGTTTGACCAAGAATTAATAGATAATGAGCCCGGAGCGAGAAATCAAAAAAAACAGTTCAGATTACACTTCTGTTCCGGAACAGGATTTTGTCTCAGTTTTCCACAGAAAATTACTGATTTCTTCGAAAAAACAACAGTGTAATACCAATTACCTGATAACCATTGTGACAAAGGACGCCCATGAAAATCTCAAAAAAACAGAAGATATATTTCATCGTCATTTTATGCATTCTTATCATCCTGCCCGTAACATATGCGGTTATTTATCCCTTCTCAGACCGAAGTATACTGTATATTGCCCAGATCCCATGTATTGTAATCTATATTTGTGGCCCGTGGCTTTTAGATAAAGATGACAGGGACATCATATCTGAAGCCAACCGTAAAGTAGAGGCTCTCAAGACTGTCTTACAAAAAAATAACTATTTCACCAGAAAAATCTGGGAACAAAAATACAGCGAATACCAGAAAAAACATCCGCTTGAAAAACACCAGCTCAGAGCCGCATCGATAATGTCCGATCTGTCATGGCAATACATGAAAAAGATCATCCGGAAGAGCTTTCTGGTTCCTGTCCTGACAATCCCTGCCGGATTCGTTCTGTGGCTGGGATATATCGCAGATTACGTAAATCCTATACGCAGTGCCAAGGAGGAAACATACGGAATTCTTCTGACAATTGCAGCCGAAAATCTTTTATTTGTCATGCTCATTTATCTCTTTTCCCGCCTTGTTTTCAACAGATGGATTCAAGACCTCTCTGACGCCCATATAATCAAAAACTCATATGCCGACGGTTATGCTTTTACCAATTCGTACTTCAGTCTCGTTATCGGCTCAACCTACATACACGGATTTGACGGAGAAGATTTCTTCAGCGTTCCTAAAAAGGATATAAAAAAGGTTAAATGCCGGATTCAACGCATAAATGAAAATGATAAGATTCTTTTTTCACGACGGACATTTATGAATCTGACTAAAGCAGTGCAAATTCTGACCTTTTTTTCCAAATCCAGCGTGCATCACCACCGCAGCTACCGCAAATCGTACCGGGACACCTATGTATTCAGCATCAAATTACTGACTGATGTCAGGAGCATACATGTTGCCCTTGATCAGTTTCAGATAAAAATGGTTATGGACCATTTTTTCCCGGATATTTCAGACTGTCTGAACGTCGAATACGGCTACAAGGAAATGTTTTACGGTATATTACCTCCTTCAGGAGGTTCATCCGGCCCGGTTCTCAGCGAAGACAAATACTGATTTTCTGCTTAATGAATCCTGAGAAACGACATCATGCGGTATGCTGAGGAATATTGGTTCAGTTTTTGATCCCAAAGGTTTTGTTTTTTCCGACTATGATGCAGAAGAAAGCACGCAGAACTTTTGAAATACGGTATCAGATATCAGGCAGTTATTGCCGGGGCTTATCAGGTTTCTGAGGATTTAACATCTGATTCTGCAGGATGCACAAATCAAAAATTCTTGTAAATATACAGGTGTGCGGATACATCAGACTGAACGGAACATGAACACGCTCCGTAAAAAACCGGAATTACGTCCAGTGCTTCAGGAACACGGCCGTGCATTCTTAAGAAATTAATGCACAGCGTGCAGAATTACTGCTTATCTGATTCTTCTGAAGAACATTCCCCGGCATTTTTTTTGCCGGAACCGATATGTTCATCCTTAACGTCAGCAACCAGCTTCTCAAGAGCAGTTTTCTGCTGATCGGTAAGCTGACTGTATACCCAGCCGAAAACACCTATCATGAATACGGTATTCAGAATGCCGTTCCCGTAGGTCTTATAGTTAACCCACAGATTTTCGGCTTCATCACTGTTGATATTCATGATTTCCGGAAGTCTGAATGCGATAACGTAGTTTAAACATGCGCAGAGCAGAAAATACACGGCTGTTGCCACTGCGGCCTTTTTGAGCACGCTCTCGGGAATTGGAGTCTTACACCCGGTCAGAGCTTCAATGATATCCTTTTTGAAAACAAACTGACACAGCAGAATGGCAACGGCGATGACACTGTTTACCACCGAAACCTTCCACTTAATGAAATCAGGATCCTTTACGAGAATTGTCGGTATGGCAAAGATGAAAAGCACCAGAATAACCACAATCTGAATTCTGGTAATCTTACCCTGTAAAAACCAGCTTCCTCCAAGCGTTATGACTGAGGAGATAACCACGGCAATTGTAGCGTAGATAAGGTTATGATCAGAAAACTTGTAAGTCAGAAAAAAACAGATTGCAGGAAGGATATTTAAAAGTAATTTCATTTTTTGACAGTCCTTGCGTAAAGCTGACTCATTCTACCACATTTATACAGTATTTATAAACAAATATTAAAAATATTCACGCTTGTATCTGACAGGCTGATGTTTTATATATCGGTAATATATTCTATATAAATCTTGCTGCTGTTTTTATAATTATTGAGGATAAAACGACATGAAACAGCGTTAAATGCATGTCTCAGCAAACGTATCCTTTATGCCGCACTTTTTTCTCCGAATCAGGAAGATGCGTATTCCCCGATACGCCGGGGAATTCTCTGCGCCTGACGTCACCTCCTGCGCGTATAACCGGGAGACACCGTATCCAGAATCATCCGCAAAAACGCAACCTTTAAATATGCAAAAAATCATTTTGTATGCAGCCGGCATTTAACTATAATAAGAACAGATAAATTCAGTAAAGTTCAATTGCCAACCATAAGGATAAGACATCATGTGGTACTTAATTTACGCGGAAGACATTCCAAACTCAAACGAAGTAAGAAGCAAGGCTCGTCCTGCTCATATCGCAAGACTCAAGGAACTGATTGCAGAAGATCGTCTGCTGCTTGCAGGTCCAAACCCTAACATCGATTCAGAAGAACCTGGTGAAGCAGGTTTTTCAGGCTCAGCAATCATTGCAAAGTTCAATTCTCTTGAAGAGGCAAAAGCCTGGGCCGAAGACGATCCTTACTGGCATCAGGGCGTTTACCGGAAAGGTACCGGCATTGTTAAGCCGTTTAAGATTACCGCCAAGATGAACGGAGCATCATTCTAATGAAAATTACCAGGGCTGTTATTCCAGTGGCAGGACTGGGCACCAGAATGCTGCCTGCAACCAAAGCAATTCCGAAGGAAATGCTGCCGGTTGTGGACAAGCCTCTGATTCAGTATGTGGTGAATGAAGCCGCATCCGCAGGAATCAAAGACATAATCCTGGTAACTCATTCATCAAAGAATGCCATAGAAAATCATTTTGACCACAGTTTCGAACTGGAAGCCACTCTTGAAAAGCGTGTTAAGCGCCAGCTTCTTGATGAAATCCAGTCAATATGTCCGCGCGACGTAACCATCATGCACGTACGTCAGGGTGAAGCAAAGGGGCTGGCTCACGCCATCAGGTGTGCGGCAGCGCTCGTCAACAACGAGCCTTTTGCCGTTATTCTCCCGGACGTGCTTATTGATGAATACGCCTCCGACCTCAGAAAAGACAATCTCAGGGAAATGATTGAACGTTTTGAGGAAACCGGCGTAAGTCAGATCATGGTTGAACCGGTATCTCCTGACGAGGTGTCATCCTACGGTGTAGTCAATATTCCTGAAGAATGCAAAAACCGCGACATCGCCCAGGGCGAAACTCTCCCGATTACCGGCTTTATTGAAAAACCAAAGAAGGAAGAGGCACCGAGCAATCTGGCCATCGTGGGCCGTTACGTTCTGTCTTCTGACATCTGGGATCTTTTCAAGGAAACCCCGGTGGGAGCCGGCGGAGAAATCCAGCTTACCGATACCTTAAGACTGCTTCTTAAGGAAAAATCAATTGAGGCATACGTCCTCAAGGGCAGAAGTCTGGACTGCGGTTCAAAGATCGGATATATCAAGGCGTTCGTGGAATATGCCCTGAACAACGAAAAGCTTGGAGCTGAATTCAGGGAATACCTGAAAACCGAAGTTATGCCCAAGGTAACCGAAAACAGATAACCGTTTTTCGGTTCATAAAATAACAGAGGGGAACATCTCTCCTCTCTCTTATCCGTACATGCGAATCCGCATGCGACGTTCAGAACATTACCGATAACAGACCGTTGCCGTATTTCCCGCCCTTTTCTCCTTCTGAATGATGGAAATCTCAGGCAGTCGCACGGCGGCGGTTTTATTTTTCCGGAATCCGGACGCTGTTCAGTTCATTCTGATATGCGATACCGCGCTCTTTTGAAAAGAAGTCGATGGTCAGTGCAGTGAGAGCGATTAGAATCAGAAAAAGCACCGGCTTTCAGGCTTCAGCCGTTATTTCTGGGAAACAAACAGCTTTTGAGCCTCGCTTCCGCCGAATACTCCGGTATCCTTGTTATGCAGAGCCTTGCCCTTGTCAAGAACAGGATAGAACTTGGCAAATTCATCCTTATGATTCAGGTAGTAGTCATATACCCCGTGCCAGTCATCGAGATTCTTCACCTCAAGAGTCCTGAGCTTGTAGGTCTCGTTGACATTGTTCATTTTGGCCAGCGCCAGAAGATCACTGCCTACGCATTCCCTGTTGAAATCCACGCATCTTAAGACAAAAGTGGTGGTAAGCAGAACACCTTCCCTGTCGGCACTGATGTCTTTACCTTCCTGAAGATAGGCAAGAACAGGTCTCAGAGTGTATTTCGGAGCGGCACTCTTATAAACATGGTGACCGGAAAACAGGCCTACGGCCTCTCTGCCTGCAGCTTCAGCTGTCAGTGATTCCTCCACTTCAAAACCCGTGGTGTAGCTGTACTCGGTATCGTCAATGCTGATGGTTTCGGCACCTGCAGCGGAAACACCGGTTATAAGCACACTGCCTAGCAGCAGTTTGGTAAAAACATTCATTATCAGACTCCAAATCTAATCAACAATGCCGGCAAATTTTTCAAAGAAGTCAGGAAAGGTCTTGGCACAGCACTTCGGATCGTTGATGATCACATCGGTTGCGAATGAAACCAGAGCGAAGCACATGGCCATACGATGGTCATTATATGTGTCTATGGCAACATTCCTGTTGATTTTACCCGGTGTGATTTCCAGATAATCCTCTCCTTCCACGCATTCAATTCCCAGCTTTCTGAGCTCATTGGCCATGGCTCTGAGACGGTCGGTCTCCTTCACGCGCCAGTTGGCAACATTGCGGATAACCGTTTTGCCGCCGGCAAAAAGAGCCAGAGGAACGGCAGTCATGGCGGCGTCAGGAATACTGTTCATATCCATGTCCACTCCATGCAGCGGAGCTCTTTCGCACTCTATGAAATCATCCCCCATGACAACCTTGGCCCCCATGGCACAGAGAACCTTCACGAATTTCACGTCACCCTGTACGGAATGCAGCCCCACGCCGGTAACCCTTACCTTGCCTGCAATGGCGCCTGCAGCCAGGAAGTATGAAGCGGCTGATGCATCACCTTCAACCAGAAAGGTATCCGGACTTACATAGCTCTGACCGTTTTTAATGAAGAATTCCTTATAGTCCCTGTTCTCAACGGTTACGCCGAATGATTTCATCATCCCGATTGTAATATCAATATAAGGCTTTGATACCAGCTCACCCTTTATTTTAAGAAGTACGTCACCGTCCATCAGAGGAGCAGCCATCAGGAAGGCGGAAATGAACTGACTGGATACGGAACCGTCGATTTCGGCAACGCCGCCAGTAAGCTTCTTTCCACGGATTTTAAGAGGAGGGTATCCATCCTTCTTCAGATAGGTGACATCCGCACCAAGCTGACGTACCGCATCAATCAGATGAGCAATCGGACGCTCTTCCATGCGCGGTTCCCCGGTAAGCACGTATTCTCCTGATGAATTGCACAGCACCGCGGTAATAGGTCTCATGGCAGTACCGGCATTTCCCAAAAACAGTTCCAGAGGTTTGGATGAACTGAAGGCTTCGCCGAGACCGTATACGGTGCATTCGGTTCTGTCTTCACTGAGTTCATACTCAACACCGAGCAGAGCAAGGGCGTTAAGCATGTGCCTCGTATCATCGCTGTCAAGAAGATTGGTGATTCTGGTCTTGCCTCTGGCAAGTGATGACAGCAGCAGGGCTCTGTTTGATAAACTCTTTGAGCCCGGAAGATTAACCATACCGCAGGCTCTGTCTTTTTTATTTAACTTTATTGATTCCATTTCTGTTACTTTTAATTTTTGTTTTTTGGGAAAAAATCTGCTTAAAAACATTTTTACTTATTATTCATATCCAGAAAACTGCCTTCCGACCATGCCTTTCCGTAGTGCCGCGTAATTCCGGCATTACACCATTAGTCTGATTTTATCAGAAAACCGCTGATGTCTCTCCGTAAGTTCAGGAATTTCTTCCACAGATATGACCTGCCGCCTCCTCCTGAACTTCCCGGTATAATCATGCCGGGCTGGATTCAGCCGTTTTCCGCCGGTACTTTCATGATACCGGTGTGGCAGTTAATTAGAGACGGATGAAAGATTGGCACCTTCCTCGGCAATGGCCTGAATTTCATCTGGCTTCTGCGCGTTTTCACCGTTTTCCTTATTCTGCTGTTCCTCTATGTTTTTCTGACGGCGGATTTCCATGCGTGCCTCGATGGATTTCATCAGTTCGTCAGGAACATCAAAATCACAGGTATATTCATCAACGGCAGTGGTGTTGGTGTAGTGATATTCTCTGGATCTCACGATAAAGTCCTGACGTCTTTCACGACGCTCCTCGGTATTGAAATACCACTGACGCAGTTTGGTCAGCAGAATGGTGTAGTGGTCAAAATTAAGACCGTCGCCGTAAATCTGAATACCGCAGTTTATGGCCTGATCCATATGATCCCTTGCCAGCAGTACTTCAGGTCTGCTTTCGAGATTAAGTGTAAGGATTTCCTGAAAGGACTTTGCGTTCTGCAGAAGAACCTTGTATTCGTATTCGTTAACCTCAGACGCCATTTCCTTCTGCATGCGTTCTTCGATTTCATCACGTATTCTGCTGCCGTCACTGTCGATGCCTTCAATGGTAACGTCGTATTCGGAAATCTTCTCCTTGTTCTTTTTACAGCCTGTGACATTAACACAGCACAGAGCCACACACAGTACAATAAGCCATGACTTAAACTTCATTATCGGAATATCCTTCTCTTCTTTTCTGTTTGTTATTGTTTGTCCTTCGGTAATCCTCATTCAGGTCGCATCCGCGAACCGGTTACCAGCTGTCATCGGGATCATACCGGGGAATGTCCTCTTCCTTTCCTCTGGATATCAGCACCAGATCCTCAATGTATTCCTCCAGATAGAGCACGTTGCCGTTGGACAGAGTCAGCATGATGCCTCTCTCCAGATAGGCATAATCACTTTTGGGAAACTCGTCGGTGTAATCGTCGTTGTCAATAACGCATCCCACGACTCCCAGCTGTTTTCCCTTAAGACAGACCAGATCGCCTGTTTTTATAATACGATTATCCGAATATCTCAATACTCTCTTCCCGTAGTCTGTGCGGATTCACCTGATCTGAAGGCTTCATATCACCTTTCCGCCGCATCCTTGATTCCCCAGTCTGTCAGATTTTATACAATCTGTTCGCTTTAGTCTATTTTACCGGTGATTTTTTACCGTTCTTTCTGCCGTTATTTTTTCCGAAACCGCCGTTTCCCTGTGAATGGCGGTCTGGCTGTCCGGATCCTTTTCCGTGTTTTACGCCGCTTCCGCCCTGTGATGAGCCGAAACGTCTGCCGTCCCTGCCGAAGGAGTTTCCGGCAGGCTTTCCCCTGCCGTCAGGTTTTCCGGAACCGGATCTTCCGCGCACCTTACCCCTGCCTTCCGTCAGCGGGTCATAAGGAGGCACCAGGGCCCCGGCGCCTCTGCCGATAAACTGAGGCATGTTCAGCTCAATGAGAGCCTCACGCACGGTTTCGTAATTATCGGGATCATGGTAACGCAGAATCGCCTTCTGTCTTCTTCTTGCCACGTCACCTTTGGCCACAAAAACGTCCGGTTCGGTTTCCCGCGTAATCGGTCTGTACGGATTGAATCCGGTGTAATACATTGCCGAAGCTCCGGACATCGGCGTCGGATAGAAATTCTGCACCTGATCCACCTGAAAATCATTTCTCTTGAGCCATACGGCAAGATTTATCATTGAAGCCACGGTTGAGCCGGGATGAGACGACATGAAGTACGGTATTATGTACTGTTTCTTTCCCGCCTCACTGCTGTAGCGGTCAAACAGTTTCTTGAAATCATAGTAAATCTTTTCATCAGGCTTGAGCATGAGCTCCAGTACCTCCGGAGCCATGTGCTCGGGAGCAATCTTCAGATGTCCGCCCACATGATATGTCACCAGCTCCCTGATGTAGTTTTCATCAAAGAGAGCCAGATCGATTCTGACCCCGGAGGCGATAAGAATCTTTTTGATGAAAGGCAGAGCCCTGGCATCACGATAAAGCTGTATCAGTCTGCCGTGATCCTTGTTGAGAAATCTGCACGGTGTCGGATAGAGACATGACGGCTTGCGGCAGAGACTGCGCATTCTGGCATTGGTACATCCCAGACCGTACATGTTGGCGGACGGCCCGCCCAGATCCGAAATCACTCCGGTAAATCCCGGAGTCTTTTCACTGATTTCCTTAAGCTCGTTCAGGATTGATTTTTCCGAACGGCTCTGAATTCTCTTGCCTTCATGAGCCACTATCGAACAGAAACTGCACCCGCCGAAGCAGCCTCTCATTATGGAGACGGAATTCTTAATCATCTCAAAGGCCGGAATTTCCTGACCTTTGTATGCCGGATGCGGTACTCTCCTGAAAGGCAGAGCATAGACATAGTCAAGCTCGGCAGAGCTTAACGGAAATGTCGGAGGATTAACCCACACGTAGCGTTCACCGTGCTTCTGCACCAGGGCTCTGGCGCATTCAGGATTGCACTCCCTGATGAATATCCTGCGTACATGGGCGTACAGTCTTCTGTCCTGTTTTACGTCCTGAACCGAAGGCAGCAGGATGTATTCCCTGTCATGCAGCTTCTTTTCAAGAGAAATCTTTCTGTCGGATGCACCTGTCACCTGAGATGAATTCTGCGGGACATCTTCCGCCGTAAACGGAATTGCCTCCCCGCCTGCAGACGGATTTTCTTTTCCGCCGTCGTCGGTATGACACATCACGCAGTACGGATTCGGTTCAGGTTCAATGAATCCCGGAGTATCCACGGTGGTGGAATCAATCCCTACCCACTCCGGAAGAGCCTTTTTAACCATTACCGCGGTGCCGCGGACATCCCTTATCTCCCTGACTGATTCTCCGGCAGCAAGACGCATGGCAATCTCAGCCAGAGGGCGTTCCCCGTTACCGAACACCAGAATGTCGGCCTTTGAATCCGGCAGAACAGAATTCTTGACGGTATCAGACCAGTAGTCGTAGTGAGCCAGACGGCGGAGCGAAGCCTCGATACCTCCGATAATGACCGGAATATCCTTATATGCCTCCCTAACCCTCTGGGTATAGACAGTCACTGCCCTGTCCGGTCTTCTGCCGGCGACATTTCCGGGAGTATAGGCATCGTCACTGCGGATTTTTCTGTCGGCGGTGTAGTGATTTATCATGGAATCCATATTGCCGGCATTAACCCCGAAAAAGAGATTCGGACGGCCGAGAGTCATGAAAGCGTCCTTGGAGTGCCAGTCAGGCTGGGAAATAACCCCCACCCTGAAGCCGAATGACTCAAGATACCTGCCGACGATGGAGGTGCAGAAGCTGGGATGATCTATATAGGCGTCACCGGTGACGATAATGATGTCACAGCTGTCCCATCCGAGTTTATCCATCTCCTTTCTGCTCATCGGCAGAAACGGAGCCGGAACATGATTTTTACGGTATTTAGGATAGGTGCGGATGTCTTTACAGTGATATTTTTCAAAGTCTTTAAAATCATTATCCGTAATGTATTCTTCATCCTTTGCGGCTGTCATGCGCACCTCTTCAAGTGAATTGAAACAAACAGATTGGTACCGTCTTTAACTACTTCATGCTGATAAAGGACAGAAATTCCGGCAGACTGTTGTGATGCATGGTCATGTATACGAGCAGAGCCATGTATGCGATGTATGTTGTCACCCAGAATGCACCTATTCTTCTGCCGAGTCTGGCATCCTTTGTTCTGAGTCTCATGGAGAACAGCAGGAGACTCATGGTAAGAAACAGACAGAAACCGCCGTCTCTTACGAGCTCAATCCTGTCCACGTCATACGGAAGAATCACGCCGGCAAGGCCCAGTACCGCGGTATTGTTGAATATGTTCGAACCGATGATGTTGCCTACGGCAAGTTCATTGTTACCCTTTCTGGCAGCAATGACTGAAGCCGTGAGTTCAGGCAGAGAGGTTCCGACTGCCACCACGGTAAGACCGATGATAACCTCGCTTATCTCAAGAACCTTGGCGATTTCCACGGCCCCGAAAACAATCACCTTCGAGCTTACCACCATCAGGACAAGACCGAAGAAAGTGTACAGAGATGATTTTAACGGTCCGAGATTTCTTGCCTCCTCGGAACATTCCTCAATCTGCACGTCGGCCTCTTCGCTGTCCTGTGCGAGTTTTCCGGCCCTGGCAAGCTTTCTGGCTCTGAATCCCTCGTAAACGGTATACATCACGAACAGTGAAATGAATACCAGAAGACCGGCGGATTCAGCCTTGGAAATATGTCCGTCCATGGCAAAAATCAGCGGACCCACAACTGAAAGAAGCAGCAGAGGATATTCCTTTCTGAAAAGACTGCGCTGAACCCAGAGCGGTGCTATCAGAGCGGTAACACCTAGTATCAGCGAAATGTTGCAGATGTTGGATCCCCAGGCGTTACCGAGAGCAAGCTTTGAGCTTCCTTCAAGAGCGGAAAAAATGGATACCATTATTTCGGGAGCGGATGTACCGAAACCTACTATAAGTACACCTATCAGTATTTCCGGAACACCCAGACACAGGGCAAGACCTGATGCCCCGTCAACAAACTTCTGAGCACTGTATATGAGAATAACGAAACCCAGTATCACGCATAACAGGGCTATTGTAATGGACATGAAAAAACTCCCGAACGTTGTAAGAGACGCGGCAGGCGCCGCGTTCTCCTGTATTCCCCCCCGCTGAATACGGACTTTACGTGCACTGCACATGTGCAGAATTTCTCATATCCGCCGGGGCTTAATGTATAAGTGCCGTAATTATACAATATTTACCGCCATCTTTTTAAACTAAAAAAAGATGCACGGTCTCAACGGATGTTTCAGTTCCCGGCAAACCGTGACAGACAGCCGCGGAGCCCCGGTATTTACGTCAAAATGCTTGATTTTACGGACTGAAATTGTATATGATTCTGTTTCGGAATCTGCGGAAACAACAGGATGAAACAGGCCTGAGACAGCCGGGATCCGATATGCGCGACAATGATTAAAACAGTCGCGCACGTAAACATTTTAGAATGCGGCATTCTTCGACATTCTTATAAATGGAACCTTATTTCGACATTTTTAGAATGGAATCAATAAAATGGCCAGTAACAGCAAACAGAATATAAAATCAGCGGTAATTGCCGTAAACAAACGAGCCAGCCATGACTACTTTCTTGAACAGCATTTTGAGGCGGGCATCAGCCTTCAGGGCTGGGAAGTAAAAGCCCTCAGAGCCGGCAGAGCCAGTATCGTGGACGGATACGTAACCATCAAGAGGGGTGAAATATTCCTTATCGGTGCCAACATCACTCCGCTGGATCAGGCTTGCACCCACGTAATCTGCGATCCGACCAGAACCAGAAAACTGCTTCTGAACCGTCGTGAAATCGACAAGCTCATCGGTGCCGTGGAAAGAGCCGGATACACCATCGTTCCGCTTAAGCTCTACTGGAAAAAATCCCTGGTTAAGCTTGAAATATCCCTTGCCCGAGGCAAGCAGAGTCACGATAAGCGCGATTCAATCAAGGAACGCGAATGGAAGCGTGACCAGGCCAGAGTAATGAAGAAGGCTGCCCGTTAACGGAGTAATGCGAATAATTATTGAATAGCAAAATTATTCTTGAATTCTTCATAAAAGATGATATATTTAGAATCAGTAGGACGCTTTAAGCACTTATCTGACACAGAATAAAGGGGATGATTAGGATTCGACTGGAAGAGTGAAGTCAAGACAGCATGTAGAGGCGTGGGTGGCCTCTTAAAAAACCCACAAAAAGATAATCGCAAACGATGAATCTTACGCTTTAGCTGCTTAATAACCAGCGACAAGCAAAAACCGTAGTCAGAGCCTAAAAAACTACTGGACTACCCGGAGCCTGGGTTTGACAATAGGTTCAGAATCTCCGGATCCCAATATTGTATCGGGTGAATCCTTGACTGAAGGAGTAGCCTTAAATCTATTCAGTCTGGTAAATCTGCAGCGTGTCGGTCCGCGTCCGGTTTACGAGATTAAAAGATTCGACTAAACATGTAGACGTTGAGATCTAGCCTTTTGGGACGCGGGTTCAAATCCCGCCATCTCCACCAATAGAGACAGCAGCCTTTCAGGCTGCTGTTTTTGTTTTAACGGAATACATCAGTCGTGAATTCTGTATGCCTTCAGAAGCTTTTCGCCATATGACATGTCGTCAGGATTATGACTGCCTCTGCCGGTATCCAGACTTCTGACTGCCTGCAGATCATTTTCATCAAGAGAAAAATCAAAGATATCAAAATTCTCTCTGATATGCTGAACGGATACTGACTTCGGCACGGGGATGATTCCCTCCTCGACATGCCATCTGAGAATTATCTGACTCATGTTTCCCACATAATTTTGAGTGAAAAAATATAATTCAACCTTAATCCATACGGTTTAGGTGTTTTTTAAAAACATGTATTGATTTTTATGACAGTTTTGGAGCTTTTGGTGAAGCGAATTCTTCGTACATTTTCATGAAAAAGCGACTCTGACTGCAGAGCCGCTCCGTTAAGAATAATCACAGTCCGAGACCGGAGAAGTTTAGATTTTATGAGCAATAAAAGACACGATCCATTCAGGGGATAAATTATCCCCTGACCGTTATTAACAGAATGTTTTACCTTACTTAAGTTTCGAGTAATCCTTATCACTTACGGGCTCAAGCCATTCGTTGGAGCTTCCTTCGGCCGGTATTTCCACGGCTATGTGTGAAAACCAGCTGTCCGGTGCCGCACCGTGCCAGTGCTTCACCCCGGGAGCAACGGTTACGCTGTCCCCCTTCTTAAGAACCACGGGGTCCTTTCCCCATTCCTGGTAATATCCCCTGCCGCCGGTCACAATCAGAATCTGACCGCCTTTATGATGAATGTGCCAGTTGTTCCTGCCCCCCGGCTCAAAGGTTACGTTGGCCGTAAACACCCCGTTGCTGTTAATGGTTTTAAGATAACTTCTGCCGGTAAAATATTTGGCGTAGGCATCATTCGGTTCACCTATGCCGAACTCGGACATTTTGGCTTTTGAGGCGGTCTGTCTGATTTTGAGAATATCCGCATCACTGAGTCCGAGTCTTTTGCCTATGTTGATATGGGCATTCAGCTGAGGTTCAAGTCCGTCAACCGCGGAAAGAGCAGCAATGGTTGCCACCTCTCTGTCCAGGTCGGAAAGAACTCCCCTTGAAAATATGTCGGCAAAGAGATGTTCCTTCAGAAAAATATCAATTGCCGGAGCGAAATCGAACAGAGGTCCCTCAACCTTGCTTCCTGTAAGTTCTATCTGCTTGCGGTCGCCGATATAAATCTTTCTGGCAGAGGATTCCAGGGTAACCCCCATGGATCCTTCCCTGTAATTGCCTGCCTTGGCCACATCCATCAGTACGTTGAGTGCATTGAGACTTTTCGGGAAACCGCAGTAGGCATACATCTGCACCAGAACCTCCTTGACCTCGTTCACGGTAAGCTCATCGCTCAGCCCCTGAATTATCGCACTTTCAAGGTTTTTCATATCACCTGCTGCCGTATATGCGGAAATGACGGCAATTTCCATTCGGGAATCAGTAAGCAGCTTCTCGCTGACGGCTTCTTTTTCAGTATTCATCTGTGCCGTTTCTTCACTTTTAAGATTATCCCGACTCTCATCAGCCAAAACACTGCCGGCCCCGATAATTGACGCTATGCAGACAATTCCAGTTAAAAATTTCATACAATCCCCTTTTTACCGAATTTGCGAATCCTGCCCGCAGGTACAGGTTCCGGCACTACGTATTCCGCACAACCAGACAACCGGCGTCCGTAAAAAAACCGGATACACTTTAATCCATTGTAAAAAGAATTGTCATGATGATATCAGTATGAATTGTTAAAGTGTGAAATCAGCATATAGATTAAATGACAAAGGTAAACAGCTTGTTGTCTTTGCTTTAATAAAAACAAAGGTTTTTAGGCGTTTGAAAAAGCTGGCAGACGGAAATTGGTTTGCCCGACAGAATCAGATGATTCCGTCAACTGCAGTCTGATTATATCCTGCAGATTCACTTCAAAAACCACAGCACGCCGTAAAAGCGTGGTTATAAGGCACAACAGCAGTTTTTACCCCGGTTAAACCGAAATACCTGTTATGAAACGACCTTTGTCAAGCAGAAATTTAGGCAAGACATTTTCCTCAGTGTAAGCACGGCATTGGCCACTCTGTTATACGGGGGTTGGTTACCTCAGGTCAATGGTTCGCCGCGAATTCTATTTGTCTTTCGTCGAGGATCACTGTTCATAGTGCCATCATGGTATCATCGTAGATAATTCAAACCTTCTTGATGAAAAACGTCTTATCTAAATCACTGTCAGTTTCAGATGTTTAAATAATCACATCCGGCTATAAATTTACTCTAATTAAACCATT
>NZ_JNKD01000027.1:0-40241 GCF_000701925.1 Ruminobacter sp. RM87
TCAAGAAATCCTCAGTCCATTCGATAGTACCGGTTAGGTTACCGCCAATAATCTTACCAACGGTAACGGTTTTGCCCTTGACTCTGACAGACATGTGACGTACAGGATCCCATGCGTTCTCATAAGAACAGACATAAGTATATTTACCATTTCTATTGAAAAGCAGAGGAGGAAGTTCGGGAGTATCAACAACCATAATTGTACCTATATAGTTACACGTTAGTATGTAACTATAATAACATAAAAAATAAAGGAAGTCTCTTATTTTTTGGACTTCCTAATAAATTATTTTTGATAATGTAACTAGATATTCAAAGAATGGGCCGTAATCAGGTCTGATTGCGGTGTTTCTCTTTTTCGGCGGGAGAACGGAAAAGTACAGAAGGCGCAGCCTGTTTCATAAGGAGCTCCTAAAACTGAAAATTGTGTCAGTCTGTCAATTTTTCGGAAATATCCATACCGAATAGTTTCAGGGAATGGATTTTTATGTGTTACCATGGAAGTATGCTTTCCATAATCTGAAAACGTTTTTATACAGACTCCGTAAAGAGTCTGACATCCGTGTGTGTCCATTGTGACACACGGATACATTTTACGTGCGGTTCCGGATTTTATCGGGAACCGCTTTTCCGATATGCACCGTCGTGTCATATCCATGAGGAGCTGAAGAGGCATAGTCATGGCTGAGTTGAATACCGTAATACAGAATATTTTTCGTATGACAGTAGTCACCGTGTCCTTTATGCTGTCCGGATGTGACGGGATAGTGTGTTCTCTGGGCGGAGGTGACTCCTGCCTCAGTGCCGGCGGTGAATACGACCGGATGGGGAATCCGGGCCGGGCGGCGAAATACTATGAATCAGGATGCGGTTCCGGTAATGCCGAAGCCTGCTACCTTGCCGGTATCTACTGGAGTGACGGCGGAAACGTTCACGCTGATTACAGTCTTGCCGCCGATCTTCTGCAAAAAGGCTGTAAAACCGGTCACGGCGGTTCCTGCAGAATCTACGGCGAAATCATGAGAGACAGGTTCGGTGACCATCGCAAGGCCGCAGGTGCTTTCGACAGGGCGTGCCGTCTTCGTGATTATGACGGATGCAATGATCTGGGAGGTTTTTTCAGGAACGGCTTTGTCACGGCTCCCGATGACGCCACAGCCATGAATGTTTACGATCTGGGATGCAGAAACGGTAACGGAGCCTCGTGTTTCCTGCTGGCGGGGATGCATGAGGAAAGGGATATGTCTGAACTGGCATTCTCTTTTTATGATAAAAGCTGTACCCTCAATTACGGTGAGGGCTGCAACAGAATGGGCTCAGCCGAAATTCAGAAGGAAAACGGTACACCGGGGGCCATGGATTTCTTCAGAAAAAGCTGTGAACTCGGCGTGGGTGAAGGTTGCTTCAATCTTGCGGAAATATACTACGGCAGTACGGAGTACCGTGATTTTGCCGAAGCTCTGGTGAACTATACCCGGGCATGCCGCCTGAAACACGGTCATTCGTGTCACATGCTGGGGGACATATCCCTCAGGGGAGAGGATTTTTCCGGAGCGGGAGAAAAGTTTCTGCATAATCCGGAGATAGCCAGAACCTATCTGGAACGGGCCTGTGATCTTGGAGATGCAGACGCCTGCAGTGATCTCGGCGGAATACACTTTGAGGGGGCAGTTATCAGAAAGAATCCTGAGGAGGCGAGACGCTTTTTCTGGAGAGCCTGTACCAGCGGAAGCAGCTACGGCTGCGTACGCATCGGCGATATCTACAGAGACGGTATCGGAGTCAATGCGGATGAACCCAATGCCGTAAGATACTACGGCATGGCATGCGACATGGACAACGGTACCGGATGTCATAATCTGGCCAGAGTCTACATGGGGGAAAACTATGCGGACCGAAAGGCGGAAGATGCCTACCGTCTGGCTCAGAAATCCTGTTCTCTCGACTATGCTCCGGGATGCCGTGCCGTGGGTGACATCTTTGACAAGGGAATAGGCAGGGGACTTGACGTGGTTCTTGCCGACAAGTACTACGACGTGGCCTGCAACATGCGTGACGGAACCGCCTGCTTCTACCTCGGCGTGGCCTACTACATCGGCCGCGGCGTTCCGCAGAATTTCGACGGGGCCAGAGCCTATGTTGCTCTAGCCTGTGAACTCGGAGAGGCTCAGGGCTGTACAGGCCTGGGACTCATATATCTTAACGGCAGGGGCGTGGATACGGATTACGGACAGGCCATAAAATATATTTCCATGGGCTGCAGTCTCAGGGACAGAGATGCCTGCAACAATCTCGGAGTGATGTATGAACGCGGTAACGGTGTGGATCAGGATATAGAAAGAGCCAAGGAGTTTTACCGTTCCGGATGTGATTTCGGAAGCGTTGAATCCTGTTTCGCCTTTGATGACCTGAACAGCAGGAAACAGGCTGTGGGAGAGGATGGCGACGGGGTACGGAAACACCTGTCCGGAGCCGATGCGGAAAAAACTCAGACCGCAGGTCCTGAGACTCATGAGAAAAAAATACCGGCTCCCGAAGTTCTGACATCCAAAGGTCAGAATGACGCAGACGTGAAGAAGGCCGGAAATGGCGGTAAGAGCGGGAAAGGTCGTAAGGTGGCGGTGAAGAGTCTGAATCCGTCTGAAGAACAGCCTGCGGCAGTGTCGGATGGATCTGCGGAGACCGCCGCAATTCAGGAAAAACATAAAAAAGATACGGACTATCCGACAAAACCTGAGGTCAGTCATTAATCAGATGTCATTATCAAAGCAAACTTATGATAGAATACTGAGAGAATTCCCCGTATACGGTTTGCCGTTTCACTTAAAATAAAATGATTCAAACCCGTAATGGCGGTCTGATGATTATCGTTTATCTCCGGATTATAATAAAATGCAGAAATTTTTGAAGAAACTGTTACTGTTCCCGTTACTTGCCATTTTTTCCCGAAAATTTTACATTCCGGTAATCTGCTATTTCCGGGGATACGGTCAGGGACATCTGCTGAGAAGCTGCGGTCTGGCCACAGTGCTGGTGATGATTGCCATAATCATGCACTTCTATAATTTCTTCCATAATGAAATGTATCCCGTAGCCCGAGGAATACCTGAATTCGATTATCAGAATGCGGGGATTACTGTGCGTTCCGATACGCCTGAAGGCTTCTGGAAGAAGGATGATGAAGGAAACCGCTATGTCGCGTACACCTATGAAAACGGAAGCGGAATGCTTGGTATATATCCTGATCAGATGCATTTTCAGAGCGATGATCCGCAGCTGTTTGAAGTTGAGGAGCTCACTGATATCAGACCGGTGGTAAATCTTTACGCCAATAATTTCTGTTTCGGCATCTCCAGAATGGAAAACTTTGTCTGCGTAAGCTACAAGGTGCTGACCTCCGACGACAGCACTGCCGTCAGAGCCGATGAACTGGTTCAGTCGTTCGTATCCAGAATGACCATGGCATATCTCGGGGTGACGGTAGTGGTGCTGTATTTCATGATTCTGGTTAAACAGTGTCTTTTTGCGATTATGACTTCTCTTCTCAGTCTCTTTCTGCAGATGCTGGTTAAAATCAGTCTGCCGAGAGACGCGCTGTTCAGACTCAACGTATATGCCAATACACTGCCGCTTGCTCTCTTTGTGATAAGCGCTTTCTTTATTGACAATCCTCAGATTCATCATGCCCTGACCAATCCTATGGTTATTCTGACTCCGCTTATCTATGTGTACATGGCTCTGAGCGATTTCAGAAACAATCTCATCGAGTCCGTTAACGTGACCATGAAAAACAGCGGTCAGGAGGGAACAATCAATCATATAAAAGTGAATGAACTGAGTCGCGGCGAGCATGGTGAAGATCAGAACGCTCCGGGGAATTCTCCGGTATCCCCTGACAGCTTCCGTTCCGGAAATACCGGCTGGGGCAGCGACGACGATCAGGATTCATTCACTCCGTAGGTCAGTGTGTACCGGAGATGTTTCCGTGTTTTTACGGATGAGGATTACAGAGTATTTCAATGTTCCGGAAGAAGAATAACCGCAGTGCGGATAAAGGTCAGTCTGAACAGATGACCGAAATCATGAACGGGAATCTGCCGAACGGCGGCGGTCTGCAGGAACCGCCGGAAGATCCGTCCGTTTCCGGAAAAGTTTCTTCATCCGATGATTCCGCGGAAAAGGAATCTGTTCATCCCGTGGATCTGGAATCCATTTCCGGAGTGGTGAGAGTCACCGCGGCCGAAATGGGAATAGGAAATGCCTCCGGAGGAAAGGCTTCTGCCGGCATCTCCGGACAGGACTCGCTATCAGGTAAAAATACAGAATCATCAGTGTCATCCTCCGAAGAATCAGCGAAAGAAGAAAACAGTGCGGGCTCTTCCCAAAAGTCTTCCCGTTCATCAGGAAAAACAGAAGCCCCGGAAGCTGCTGACGCCGGAAACGTGAAAGCTGACAATCCGGTTTCGGAAAAGAAAGGTGTTTCCGGTGATTCTGACGTAAAAACATCGGAAAGGGGAAACAGAGGACGTAAATCTTCCGGAAAGCGCATGAGCGGTGAGGAAGTGACTGCAGCCACGGGGGGCGGAGACAGTGATAAGGATAAAGATAAAGAAGATTCAGTCGCCACTGCCGGAAAAGCAGCAAAGAAAAGAAGAGTCACCGGAAAGAAGCCTCAGCCTGAAGATCCTGTCGAGAAGAAGTTTTTCAGGCTTTCCCTGGTACTTATCATTATTGTCGTGTCATGGTTCTTTTATAAATGCATTTTCCCGTATATTGAGGATGCCTGGTTTACCAGATTCTCAGAACCCGCACTTTATCAGAGCAACGGTCACTATACCGAATTTCATCTGCGCCTTAATGTCATTCCGCTGCTTCTTAAGGAACGGGGAATAACACTGCCATACAGAATCAGTGATGACGTGATTCTGAAGGATGTAACCGCAGGTCCTGGGAGCACTCTCAACATGCATTACGAACTGAGTCCCGCCTTTGCGGAGTTTCAGGAGCCAGACGAGGTGTATATGTACATGTGCTCCAGCAGGTTCATCAGGGAGCAGATTCTGACAAAGGTGGATTCATACCGTCTGCTGTACAGCGTGAACGGAAAGGATTTTGCCGAGCTTGAAATCGAGGATGACAGCTGTTCCGGCATAACGTATGACTAGGCAGACATCTGAAAACCGGTGTTTTTTCCGCGGAAAAACTTCAATGCCGTATCCATGCCTGCAATTTTTGGTGATGTTTATTGCTAAAGAAATAAGTTTTGTTTAAAATTTTTCACAAAAAGGTTGTCTGAACCGCGGAGTTCATGGTGGGTTTATGTTTTTACTTGAAAAAACATCTTCAATGTTGGGCAGAAAGGCTGAACTTCTGCTGCTGATTCCCGCAGTGTTTCTTTCAGGGACTGTATGTGCCGGAGAAGGCGTTTCCTTCAGGGATCCTCAGACGGGGATAACGGTTATCAGACCTGATTCCGTGTCCGTCACCGCAGGAACCGGAAATTCAGGATATCTTACCGGCAGTGAACTTAACAGAATGTACGGTAAAAAGCTGGAAAAGAACCTGCCGTATGATTTTAAGTTCGGAACTGTTGACGATGTCAGCGTAAACGGTGAAGGGGACGTAACGGCCCATGCGGTAATGAATGACGTATATCAGTTCATGCCTTCCTCCGTGAAGAAAAGAATGGAGAATGAGTATTACGGCGTGGCGGTTTCCAGATACTGCCGTCAGGTAAGGGCAAAAAAGCACAACCTTCATCGTATAAGAAGCATAAGCGTGGAGGCATATACGGCTTCCGGCGATTTTTACAGAAAAGTGTCTGTAAATCCTCAGATGTGTCAGTCACAGGGTACTAATTAATGCTGAAAAAAGTAGTGAAAAACAGTTTTTTACTTGGAATTTCCTTTAGCTGCGGGCTTGCCTGCGCGGTAGAGGAACAGTTGGCTGAAGCTCCGTCTCTCGATGCCGAGGTGACTGACAGAATTGAAGTTGATGCCGCCGAATACAAGGATACCGAAGGTTCATTACTTTCAAATTCTCCCCGCAGTCAGGAAGCCATGGCTTCACAGAGTGACGCTTCGGCAGACGGCGGTACTTCTTTCGAAAATGCTGAAAAGACACAGGCAGATACTGGCACCGTATCTGAAGAAATAAGAAAGAATACCGAGGCTGTATCAGCATCTGTTTCAGAGGCGGAAAAATCTGCCGCCGATATTGAGGAAAAGGCTCATCAAAAGGATGATGTCAGTGTTTCTGTCGAAAAGACTGATGAAAATCCTGAAGCAGGTAAGAATACTGCCGAAGTATCTTCTCCGGAAAAAAATTCAGATAAGAAAGCTTCTGCCGAAGGCGTGATTCAGCCTGAAAACGGTGCGGAAAATTCCGTGAAGTCCGAGATACCGCAGGTTCCGGCTGAAAAAGAAAATTCCCGGGATTCAGCTGCGGAAGCTGCAGCGGTTTCTGCCGTAAAGACCGGCAGGGACTCAGCTGAAGCAAAGAGTGAACCGTCTTCCGTCAGCGGGTCAGAATCTAACGATAAGAAAGCTGAAACCGGAGCTGTATCTCAGGCCCCGGAGAAGACAGGAGACAGCGGCGGAAAGAAAGCTTCTCAGCCTCAGACCGAAAATAACGGTACTGAGGAAGTTCAGTCTCCTCAGACACAGAATGACGCTGCAGGTTCCGAAAACTCTGCCGAAAGTCATCCTATTTACGATATTCTCAAGAAAAGACAGCAGTCAAGTTTCGTGAATCCTAATCTCTACAGCAGGGATTATCTCTCTGAAATGTATTTGCCGTATTTCTACAACACCTATGAGCTGCCTCAGGATTTGAGTCCGTATATAACCCTCAGAACCGTAAGACTTGACAAGAAGGGGGCGGTACTGGTGTACGACATCGGTACGGCCGATGCCCTGGGTCCTATGGATTTTGACGGAACTCCGGAGGATAACAAGACCCTTAATCTTTTCTGCCGCATTGCCCTTAATGAAGGCATTCTGCACCGGCTGGACAAGATTGTGCTGGTGTTCTACCATGATGACCGGGATTATTCCGAAGTATCGCTTGATTACCTCAAATGTACCGGCAAGGAACCGCTTCTGGTGGAAAAATCCGTGCTTTCACATGAAAGCGTGAGACTTGACGACGAGTTCATCTATGCCTATGAGTCTGAACCTGAGGGGCCTCTCAGTGCGGATTATCTTAAAAAGCGTTTTGCTCCATTTGCTCTCAAAAGAATAGGTGAAAAGTTTGACAGAATTGAAAACAATCCTATCATGACAGCTACCGATGACTCTTCACTGGTCGTTCTTTTTTCGGTTAATCCGAAGGATGCCGCAAAGGTCAAGCAGGCTGATTTCGTGGCAGGGCGCATAGACCGTACATGCAGTATTGATACCTACGGCAAATGGATTCTGCCGAGAATTCATGAACTGCGCTATGTCTACCATGAATCAGGATCAGAAAAGGTTATAAAGGAAATAGTTGTGACCGACAAGGCATGCCGGGCTGTGAGATCTCAGTTAAAAAGATAAAATAGATAGTGAAAGATGCTATAAAAGCATTTTGCGTTTTTTACCGTTGAAGATTTTTAATATAATATACAGATAATAAATTAAAATTTTTGGTATTAGAGTTATGAATTATAAGAATAGGTATGATCAAGTATTTAAACGTGTGTCCATTGATAATTATGCTCAGTTTAATAACGAAATACATAGACAGATGGATGCACTGAAACAGACACATTATTCAATTTCTAAAGAATATCAGACCTATGAATTTGATAATATTCAGAATGAAGATCTTCATGACAGATTCGCTATAAAATACAAAAATATTGTTTTTGACTGTCAGATGAATCTCCCATCATCAGAAAAGCAGAAAAAAACTCTTTTTGTAATATTTTCAGGATCAAGAAATGACGGAGATCCTGTACCTGTTTTCAAGAGATGGTCATATTATCCGTTCTGCGATGGTTATGTTTTAAATATCGCGGATCCTCTTCTTTCAATCCACAGAAATCTAAAGCTTGGCTGGTACTACGGTACTAAGAATGAGTCCTATATAGAGTACATTTCAGTCATAATCAAAAAGATTCAGTCACTGCTTGGTATTGAAGAGAAGGATTTGTTTTTATTCGGTTCATCAGGCGGTGGCTATGTGGCTCTGCATTTGTCTTATTATTTAAACAATGCCACGCACATAGCTTTAAATCCACAGATTTCAATAAAGGATTACAAGCATATTTTGGGATTCTGCAGAACATTGAATCTGTCGCTTGAGGATAAGGATCCTTTGAGAAGAAATGAAACAGTGGATATTATCTGCGAGAAAATAAAAACAAACCGCTTTTTTATAATTCAGAATATGAATGATGAAGAACACTGCAAAAAACAGTTGTTCCCTCTTATGAAAAAGCTGAATGTTGACAAGCTTGCTTACGGCATGAATCAGGTTAATGAAAACATGCTGGTATGGGTTTATGATCTTAACGGAGGTCATTCAGCTCAGGGGGATCAGGTTATATTTTCCTATATTGTGTATATGGCAGAACGCTTTGCTTCAGATAATTTCAGACTATTAAGTTTTGAGGACTTCCTTTTCAAAAATGTTTCTTACATTTGGAAAGACAGAAGACAGTATTAATTGACAATGAGTATGAACGCCCCGGTAATGATGACCGGGGCGTATTGTTATCTGCGTGAATAATTCAGAATGGCGTCGTTCTTAAGACTTTCCATTCGCCCCGTGGAAATGACATTTTCACCCTTACGTCCGGATTTTTCGGATACGGTGGTGTCGGCAGGCAGTTTCCTGTATTTCATGTATTCACTGACAAATCTGTGTATTTCCTTCTGCAGAGCCTGACTGATGCGGTTATTCGGAATGCTTCTGAAAATTGCCGTTTCAAGCATTCCTGAAAGACGGTCTGAACTGTCAAGGGAACTCATGTCAATGCCGGTGTAGTGGTACTTGCTCATGTATTCGTCAAACGGCGCCTGAACAAAGTAACCGTCAGCCTTCAGCCATGATGCGTAATCATCGGCTTCAAAGTGGTTTTTTACGAAGTAGACGTAGTATGAAACCAGCCTTTCGGTGGAAGTCTTGTGGTGGGTAAGAGACCATTTTGACGCAAAATCCCAGATGCTGTTTTTTTCTCCTGCAGCCCTGGTGCAGATGTTGTTGAGCACGGAAATGCGGTTATTGGTAAGAGCCGCACCGAAGTCGTCAAGAACGATAACGTCAGAGGTCTTGGAGAGAATTACCCAGAAAAAGTAATTGCCTACGGACGGAACGACCAGTCCGTTGGTGCTGGCGTGGACATTGCCGATATACGGGAAAGGGGAGTTCGCATCCTGATAGATCCCGGCGATGAGATCAAGAATGTCATCGAATTTCAAAACCTGTTTTCTGATTAAAGAACCCACAATTTCAGCCTGTTCAATCTTCTGCGGATTTCCTTTTAAACAGTAGATGTCAATAAGCACCTTTAAAAACCTCTGATTCCTGTATATTCCTGTAATGTTTTTCCCTGGTAAGCCATATCACGGCATGTCGTTCCGGAATTTTCCGGAACGGTCTGCCGGGTGACAGTTTTATTCCCGTAATCATGCAGAAAAAAAGATTCTGTATGTTACATCCTGACAATATTGTCACAGATGTACAGTATAGTAAATCCTAAATGTTTCATGATGGGGATTATGCTGTGTCCGGTAGCGAATTATAAACGTATTATGTTAAATTTTCACATGGGATTAACAATAAATACGTAATATTTGCATAAAAACAAGTAATACCTTTCTTTAAAAAGATTGTTTGTACAAAAAACGGGCGTTTTCTAACACGTTCGTATAAAAAATATCTTATTTATTGAGGCGTTTTCCGAGGAGATGACAATTTTTATGATTACTGAATCCGGAGACGTGGAATATTTGTTATCCGCCGGCGTGAAACGCAGGAAAAACACGCGTTTTGCTGTTTACTGGATGCACCGGTAAACTGTGAATCCGTTCAAACAATTTTCGGCATAAAACCGTAATCACGTACAATCAGTTAGTTTGCCGGCATAAAAAGGTATATACTTTTAAAAATTTTCGTTCAGATACTATTTTGCTTTATACAAAAATGAATTTTCAAATAGCGCAGTTAATGTCAGAACCTCCGGTTCAGCACAACATATACGATGAATTTACCTTTACCGAAGGAAAGCATTCTTTCAGAACTTTTGATTATGATATTGTTTCACTGTTCTACAGGAATAACAGCGACAGCCGTCTTACCGTTTTTCTGAATGATGCCGTATCCTATTCAAGAGACGTGGCGAATTTTGATCGTCTTGCGGAATATTCATCATGCGAAGGTCTGCAGATGTATTTTGAGGATTCACTCGGCAGGAAGATGAAATTTATTCCCTGCTGCTACTACGGCATGCTTGACGAACTTGAAATTATCGTCCGCAGGGTTATGCTTGACAGAAACATCCGGGCCGCAGACGTCACCTTTGTTTCCGCTCAATTCGGAGGTTTCGCCGCATCATACCTTGCAGAACAGATAAAGGGAGCCGGAGTGGTGGCCTTTAATCCGGTTCTTTCAGTCATGGACTGTTTCCCTAACAGAGCAAGAGCCGCTGAGTTTCTGACAAAGTTCAATATACCTGCGGACAGGGACAGAAAGAGCAATCCCAAACTCTTCCTATCATCTCCGGTTTCCGTGCCTTCCACATTCATCTATCATATAAACCTCAACGATGAAATGGCCATGAAGCAGTTTAAAATCATGCAGAAGCATCTCGGTATTCCGGATGGGAATATTCATGAAGGCTGTCTGACCTTTAAGAACATGAGCTTTAATTTTCACGATCTGTCTGCAGAGGACTTTGAAGAACAGACCGTGAATCTTCTGTCAGGAAGTTAAGCATTTGTGCATGCCTTCTGAATAAGACCTGCAGGTTTGCTGAACCTGCCGGTACATCTGCGGATACAGACAAAAAAGTATATACAGATCTAACTTTTCTGCTGAGTTTTATGTTAAGAGACATAAAAGCGTATATATTTAATCTTCCTAATCATAATATCGTTGAGATTTTCGGTATTGAACCGAAACTCGGGCAATCAGGTGTTCGTGAATGAATAAGATTTTAATGGTGCTTACGGCAGGTTTCATGCTTGCGTTTTCAGTTCCGGGAATGACGGCTGAATCCTCCGGCTATGAGAGTCCGGTACCGCCTCCGGAACTTGGGGAGCAGCTTGCCAGCTACCGCACGGACAATCAGAAAAAAGGTTCGGTGCCTGTGGCCGGAACCCGCGGAAAAACAGCTTCAGCAGGAAAAACGGAAGTAAATTCTGCCGGAAAATCACGGAAGCCGATGAGTGAAGTGGTTGCCGACTACGCATTTGTACCGAACAAGAATGTGCCTGTCTATACCGGAGGTGAAACGATAATCAGTTTTGTTGACAGGGTAACCGGAGAACCGGTAAAGGTTTCCGGAGTGGAAGTATCCAACAGAGGCTTTACCGCAACAAGCGAAAAATCCTCGGTGATTATTACTCCTACCGGGCACAATACGAATGCCAAAATCAGAATAGTTCTGGAAAACCGTGGAAAATATCCTCTGATTTTTGAACTGAGCTACATGCGTTCGAAACACAATATCAGAAATATCGAGAACGTCAGAATTTAGGCTTAACAGTCTGTTTTAAAGAGTTTTGCAGTTTGTTTTAGACATGGATGGACATATGAGTTCTTCATTAAACAGTATAAAACGCAGAAGTATTTACATCGGTGCAGGTCTGCTGTTTTCAGGTCTGTCTTTTTTTATGACCGGTTCTGCCGTTTCCGCAGGCTTTGAAGCTCCGGAACCTCCTCCTGAACTCGGGGAGAATCTGACCGGTTACAGAACCAGACAGCAGATTCTTGAACAGGCCATCAGAGCGGAAGAAGCCAGAAATCCTCCGAAAATGAAAATCTACCGCAAGGACGGAACCACGGAGGAATATGTCGATAACAATGCTCTGATGAATTCAGGCACGGTAGTGTCCTCCGGTCCTGTCAGTGCGCAGCCTGTCAGAGAGCACACTTCTGCTCCTCAGCAGAACGGCTGCTGTTCGAGAGTCGTAAAGGATCGTTTCGTTTATGATTCAGGAAAGATGTTCAGAATTTATGACGGTTCCGAACTGGTGTTCCGTATCAGGGACGGTGCCGAGGTGTCATGGCCGATAGCCAAGGCTGAATGTTCCAATAACGGCTTTAAGATTCAGCTTAACAAGAAACACGACAGTATCAGGATTGTTCCTACTTCAGCGAAGATTGGAATGGCCAACGTCAGGGTTTATCTTCAGGGAAGGGAAAGTTCTCCGCTTTCATTTGTGGTAAGTCTCGGATCAGGCAGAAAAACCGAAATGTATGAGTGGGATGTACTGGTGTCCTACAAGTCACCGCTCAATACCTCTGATGACTTTCACGGGGTAACCAACATCACCAGGTCCGCCAGGGCAAGAACAACCAGAAGAGATGTTGATGTGACGCGTAATCTTGCCGATACGGTATCTGAGGACAGTTCTGATTCAGTGGCAGGGGCTGACACCGTAAATTCCGCTTCCGCCACGGGAAATATGGAACTGCCTGAGGGGGAGACTGCCGTAAATCCTGATGCCGGTGTGGCCGCGTATCCTATAAATCAGAAGAATCTTTATGCGGTAACCGTTTCTGAAGAAGAACTCAATACGGTGGCCGACAGGCTTTACGAGGCGGTTGAATAATCATGAATTTCGGAAAAACAGTTTTGACTGAGACTAAAAAGACAGTGTTTAAAACCGCGCTGGTTTCTGCAGTTCTTTCCCTGATGATGTCAGGCATTCCTGCTGACGCTTTCGCCGGGGTTTCCGGAGGAAAGTGCGAGGGCCACTGGAGAGACTTTGCGTACGACACCAAAATCATGAAAAGGTACAAACCGTACAGTCACTGCGTGAAGTGGACTGCGGGACAGTTCGAGCTTCCGGAAGAACTTCTTTATTCCATTCTGTATGTGGAAAGAGGTGATGTTTCAGGCAACTGCATGACTAACAGCAACGGAACCGAAGACTGCGGTCCGGCTCAGATTAACGATGTCCGTCTCGGTGAGATCAAAAAGTTTGATCTGGATAAATCCGACATGAAGAACAGTCCGTGCCGTAATATCTGGGTGATGGGGTATCTGATAAGACGTGAAATCGAAAAGGCTGACGGAGACCTGTGGCTCGGTGTCGGAAATTATCACTACAAGCGTTCGGTCAACAGTGATATCCATGACAAGTACGTTAACCGTATCCGTGATGCCTGGGTCAGACTCAATACCAATGTTGCCGAGATGTGCGGTCAGTAGTTCCGTGCGGTTTTGAAATCCGGCAGGTTTCTGCTGAGAGGAAAAAGACTGTTTCGGTCGGTAAAGCTCTGCATTCTGTATGGATTCTTCTTTGTGTGTTTTGTGTTTGATGAAAAAACAAAAATTATTCTGAATCAGGAGTAATGTCATGGCTGGGTTGGCTTGTTATTGTGGCGCTGACATGACCGATACAGAAGGTCCATCACCACATTTGTTAAACGTGTTTTTGAGGTCGGAAACTGATAAAGCTTTATCGTATAATCCAAATATTTGCTTATGGGATTTATATACAGGATGGGATGAGTTGGCTGAATGCGATAATTCTTTTCAAAACCGTTCTGAACCGGTTGAATACTGGTACTGTACTGAATGCAGACGAATTTATGAAGTACAGGCAGTTTCCTGTGGCAAAATATTGAGGTGTTTCAAATATGTTTCCACTCCGGCAGAGGAATATAATCTGGATGGTTTTGAGGAACTGTTCGTACTGATGGATAAGGAGAAGATGGGATGAGGACAAAAAACTGGACAATTAATTCACATTGTTAAGTCTGTATTGAACAGGACTCAAACCACCTAATGTATTTTTAATTCTAACATTATTATACCATTGAATATATTTATCCAAGTATTTTTTTAATTCATCAAGTGAAAGAGCTTCCAGAGAATGGTTATAAAAGCACTCAGTTTTCATTCTTCCAAAAAATCCTTCACAAGCAGAATTATCAGGGCTGCACCCCTTTTTGGACATTGAACGTACAAGCCCGTTATCTACCGTAATTTGTATCCATCCTGGCCATCTGTAATGACACCCCCTGTCTGAATGAATAATAGGCTTAATATTGGACGTTCCCAGTCTCTTGATGGCTTCAGATAATGTATCGTTAGCTAGAGCTGCTGTTGGTTTATTTCCAATCTTATAAGCTATGATTTCATCGTTGTAGCAGTCTCTGATAACTGATAAGTATATTTTACCTTTACTTGTGGCAAATTCTGAAATATCAGTAAGCCATTTCTCGTTTGGAGATGAAGCTGAAAAGTCTCGATTCACGATATTTTTAACAGCTGGAGATAGTTCGCCAAGATATGAAGAATAACTCTTCTTTCTGCATTTAATGACTTCTATCCCTTCTTCTCTCATAAGTCTTCTGATGACTTTTTCAGAAATACAATACCCCTTTAGTGCAGTATGAAGTCTTCTGTAGCCATAACACTCATAATTTTGGCTAAAGATTTCTTTTAGCATTGTTCTGACAGACTTGTATTTGTCCTCTTTTTTCTTTGTTTGCTCGACGTAATAATAGCTGCTTTTTGACATCGATAGATGCTTAAGCAGTGACAGAATTGAATACTTCTTTTTTAAGGCACTGATAATGAGGAATTTCTCTTCATTCTTCAAGGCTTGAATATCAATATCAGTGCCTTGGCCTTTTTTTAATATTTCAAAGACCTCCGACATTACATCAACTTTCATCTGCAGTTCTTTTACTTGTTTACGAAGTGTTTCTATTTCTTCAGAACTCACAGAATGCTCCGAAGAGCCTGTCTTGTTACTTCCTGATTCGTCTACTTTTTGTTCATCAATCGATTTTGTTCTTTTGATTTGTTTTTTCTTTTGCTGCAATCCGAATATTCCTTCCCTAAGATACTTTCTTCTCCATGAATAAATTATAACACGTGAAACTCCTTCATCAATCGCAACATCGCGAACACTTTCTGTTCCTTCAAAGCATCGTTTTAGAATTTTAAGCTTATGCTCAGCAGAGAACCCTTCATGATTCATTTTTACCTTTAGGTGTCGTTTACTAACTCCTAATGGTTCGATATCAGGAAATTTACCTCCAGTTGCTTCTCGCTGGTTGATCCATTCATACATAGTATGAACAGCTGGGTATCCTAATTGCCTAACGGTTGGTACAACTTTTGTTAGTTTGTCATAAAGCTCTAAAGCTGTTTTAATTTGTTGTATTGTATATGCCATAGATCACCTCATTGGGTGTCCAGGATTATGTCCGCATCCCCAGATGGATGATATTATTTGTAAAGACAGGTATTATCTGCTTAAGGATTATATTGAAAAAACTTCTGAAATAAAAATTTTCATATCTCCGGATCAAAAAAACATATTCGTGATAAATGTGGCAACAGACAAATTGATCTGTAAATACATTTTAGAAGAATCCTGAGTTTGATTAACCGGAGTTTGTGAGAATTTTTCCGTAAATAAAAGATATTCCCGGAAATTTTGATAAAGTTAGTTTACGGATAAGTGTAAGCACTGAGCACTATTCAATTTTGGTTTAGAACAGCAGTGGATCTGCACACACGGCGGTCGGTGCGAATGTTCATCTCTTTGCCGGTTTATTGATGCATTCCGGCAATTATTTCTGAAACTGAAACACTCTCAAAATCGTCTGAAGTGATTACATTTCGCTTAAAATGTGGTTTTTGTACTAATTTTTGATTATGAAATCCTACAGAAAATATATGTGAAAGCGTTTTGTAATATAATGTGAAGTGCGACATTTGGGGGTTTTATGGATAATCAGAATAATAAGCCGTGGATAAAGGCGTATCCTGAAGGAGTTTCTCCCACAGTGGATACGGGGCTCTTTAACTCACTGGTGGACATGTTTGAATTTTCAATCGAGAAATTCAGAGACAGGCCCGCATTGTACAGTCTGGGAACCTCTCTGACCTACGCACAGCTGGATCACAAGGCCAGATGCTTCGCTGCCTATCTGCAGTGTGAACTTCACGTAAAACCAGGGGATCACATAGCACTGATGCTTCCGAACATCATTCAGTATCCTGTGGCTCTGTTCGGTTCTCTGCTTGCCGGTGCGGTTATCGTAAACGTCAACCCGATGTATACACCGCGTGAGCTTGTGCATCAGCTCAATGATTCCAAAGCCAAGATTATCATTGTTATTTCCAATTTCGCCAGTACCCTGCAGAAGTCTCTTCCTGAAACTCCGGGAGTGGAACATGTGATTATCACGTCTCTCGGTGATGAATGCGGAGCCATCAAGGGATACTTTATAAATTTCTTTGCCAAATATCTGAAAAGAATCGTGCCCAGATATCACATTCCCGATGCCATTACCTATAAGCATGTAATGATGGCCGGTGAGGAATATCCGTATACCAGACCTATCATAAAAAGTGATGATCTGGCGTTTCTGCAGTATACGGGAGGAACCACGGGAACTGCCAAGGGAGCCATGCTGACCCACGGCAACATTCTGGCGAATGTGGAACAGGCCTGGGGCATGTATCACAGCAGACTCAACGAGGGAGAGGAGCTGATTGTAACCGCCATTCCTCTTTATCATGTGTTTGCCCTCTGCATCAACTGCATGTTCTGCACCCGCATAGGGGCTGGTTCTCTGCTGATTCCCGATGCCAGAAATATCAAAGGTTTCGTTAAGGAACTCGCCAGTTACGAGCCAACAATCATTACCGGCGTGAATACGCTGTTCAATGCTCTGATAAACAATGAGGATTTCTGCAACATGCATCTGTCCAAGCTGAAGCTGACCATCGGCGGAGGTACCTCTGTACAGAAGGGCGTGGAAATAAAATGGTTCACTCATACCGGGCTGCACATTCTGGAAGGCTACGGTCTGACCGAATGCTCTCCTCTCGTGGCCGTATGTCCGTACAACGTGGAGGAATATACGGGAACCATAGGCGTTCCGGTTCCTTCAACAGATGTAATCATACTGGATAAGGATAATCACCGGATTACCGATGTTGACGTTCCCGGTGAACTGCTGGTCAGAGGTCCGCAGGTAATGAAAGGGTACTACGGACGTGAAGTTGCTACTCAGAAGGTGTTTTTCGGGGAGTATCTCAAAACGGGCGACGTGGCATGCTGGGCCAATACCAGCGGATACATCCGTCTGGTTGACCGCAAGAAGGACATGATTCTGGTTTCAGGATTCAACGTATATCCTTCTGAAATCGAGGACGTGATTATGCTTCATCCTAATGTGCTTGAAGTTGCAGCCATCGGGGTTCCGAGCAGGCACAGCGGTGAATCTGTCAAGGTGTTCATCGTCAGAAAGAATAAATCACTCACCGAGGATATGATTAAAACCATGTGCCGTAAGCATCTTACTGCCTATAAGGTTCCTAAGCATATCGAATTCAGGGATTCACTGCCGAAGACCAACGTAGGTAAGATAATGAGAAAGGAACTGCGTGAGGCCGAGTATCGCAAGCTAGGTATCAGTGTAAGTGACCAGAATCAGGAGGAAAAGAAGGTGCAGAAGGAGAAGGCTGAATAAATATTCCCGGATTCAGTATTATATGCCGAAGAGGCGGAAACTTCAGGATGAAACCTGGTTTCCGCCTTTTTGGTGTCTGTTCAGTTTTAAGGTTTTTAACTGATTTGAATTTTTACAATCAGCATCAGAAACATTGCAACTCAACTGAAAAACTGCCTGTTTTTCATTGAAAATCAGGTGGTTAAAAAATGATCTGTGTCTGAAAAAATACTCATTATTCGTCAAAAAGTGTGATGCTTCGTATTGTCCTGTTAATTTTGTGTAGGGGTTTGAAAACAAATTGTTACCATAAAGTTAAGAGGAGGTAATTAGTAAGAAAGTTGTTTGTTCCATACTGACACCTGCATGAAGCATAAGAGAGGCGGATATGAAAAGACATACTGGTTTTACTTTAATTGAACTCATTGTGGTTATTGCTGTTTTAGGTATTCTGGCCGCCAATACGGTTCCTGTGTTTATGAATCCGCAGGCCGATGCCCGCGCAAGTGCGCTCAACGACATTAAATCTTCATTAAAGAGCGGCGTGAGTATGGTGTACAGCAAGGCGATTCTCTCCGGACTGGAAAACAGTGCATACGGAGCGGAATTGTGCATGGACAAGGTTGCCGGTGCCGTCGGTACCGACTGTGACATGGTTTCTCTGGTTTACGGCAGACCTGCCGCTACCGCTGACGGTGTGGTTAAGATTGTACAGAACGAGGTATGCGCCTCAACGGATACCGTATGCGACAAAGACTGGACCTACAGTCTGGAATCATCTGAAATCAGGATTTATTCATCAATAGCTCCGGATATGGAAGGATGCAGCGTGTCATACAAAGAGGCTACCGCCAGTACTCCTCCTTCAATTACCTCAAATTATGAGGGATGCTGACGGATAAACTGTCGACACCTCCGTGATTTTAAGCGGTTGACGAAACAGATGTCCCCGTTATCGGTCATTGTGACTGATAACGGGGTTTTTGTCTGAAAACCGCATAAAAAGTGTGATAGTCTGCGGTTTCCGTGAAATTTGCGGACTGCATTCCGAAAAATATTGTTAACATAGAATTATGGGGGTGACGAGTAAATAAAGTTGTTTGTTCCATACTGAAATATGCAGGATGCATAAAGAGAGGCTGATATGAAAAGACAATCTGGTTTTACGTTAATTGAACTTGTGGTGGTTATTGTTATTTTAGGTATTCTGGCCGCAACCGCCGCTCCTAAGTTTATGAATCTGCAGGCTGATGCCCGTGTAAGTGCCCTGAACGGTCTCAAGGCTTCTCTCAAGAGCGGGGTGAGCATGGTATACAGCAAGGCCATTCTTGCCGGTCTGGAAACAAAGGCAACAGGTGAACTGTGCATGGATAAGGCCGCCGGTGTTTCAAGCACTGACTGTGACAAGGTGACCATAGCCTACGGGAGACCTGATGCTTCGGAAAACGGCATTGTAAAGATTATTCAGGATGAAATGTGTGCTTCAACTGAAACTGACTGTGACAAAGACTGGACATATAAAGTTGACGGTACTGAAGTTTTAATCTATTCACCGAAAGCTCCAGACAGTGAAAACTGCAATCTGTCATACAAGGCTGCTACCGCGAGCACGCCTCCGTCACTTACAACCAATGATGAAGGCTGCTGATAACAGAGCCTGATTCCGATAAACAGCTGCGGACTTTGGAGTGCCCCCGAAAGTTGAACAGACTTCGGGGGTGCTTTTATTTATTTAAGGCGAGATCCGGTAAGGTCGGTTGATATGTCGTGCTTCATTCGTGTTTTCAGGTGTTATAACCGTAAATCCATTTGGCCTGCGGAAGACAGGATCAGACATCACAAAAAACAGTTTTCTTATGCTGAATGGAAAAATTTACAGCGTGAAACTCGGAAATCCGATAAAAATCATTAAAAACGGGAAAATCATTTTCAGAAATGATGATAATTATATTCCAATGGGGATTTTTATGACCTGGGACCATTGATTTATAAGGCTTTTGTTATCTAAACAGATCAAAGTTGTAAAAATGTTGTTTATTATGATCTATGACTGCTTTAATACATTTATATTTAAAGGCTTGGGGTGGTTTATAAAAAATTAAGATATAGTGCATATTTTTGGAGATAAAAGGGTATGAAAATGTGATGTAATGAAAAATATTTATAAACATTCCTAAATTGATAATCGGTTATTGTTATCATGAGGATATGGAATATGAATTTTAAAAAAATAAATATTCTTAATTTGGTTCAAGTTATAAAGAGAGGCTCGGAATTATGAAAAGACAGTCTGGTTTTACTTTAATCGAACTCGTTGTAGTTATTGTTATCCTCGGTATCTTAGCTGCTACTGCCGCTCCTAAGTTTATGAATTTACAGTCTGATGCCCGTATCAGCGCCCTGAACGGTCTTAAGGCATCAGTTAAGAGTGCAAGCTCCATGATTTACAGTAAGGCTATTCTTGCAGGTAAGGAAAAGGCTGCGGCTGATGAGGGTAAGAAAGTTTGTGCAAATGGTCCGGAATCTACTGCAACTAGTACATGTACAGATGAGATTACCATCGCTTATGGTTATCCTACTGCCGATGCTGCAGGCATAATAGCAACCCTTCAGGATGGTGCGGCTGCTTGTGCTGATTTTACGTGTGCTGATGGTACCGCTGAGGACTGGGGTTATGACACCAAGAACAGCGTTCTTTATATATTCAGTGTAAATGCTCCGGATAAGGAAAACTGTGCAATTAAATACACTGCTCCAACTGCTCTGAACGGAACTCCGAAAATTGAAACTGCTTCTTCCGGTTGCTAGTGTTTGAATAATTTTATCTCCAAGGTTTCAATGGTTTTGTGTAACTGCGGGGTAAGTTAAAATTCCCAACTCTCAGGTTGGGAATTTTTATTTCTATATTTTCTGTTTCTTTTGCAGAACCTTTCCTGTGTCTCATATTTGTTTCATGTTCCGGCAATGAAGCTTCAAGTATTCAGACAACTTTATTTTCTTTCTGACAATCTCGGAAAAGTTTTACATTCAGGTAATGCAGTCTGATAAATATTGGAAAGTGATGACATTATCTTAGGTATGTATTCGTAAGACGGTTGAATTACTGGGTTTTCAGGTGAATGAGGTGTTTTAACATACAGAAAATACAGCAGGAAATAAAGTGTACACTAAGATATTTCATAACAGTTCAGTGGTGTAAAGAACAGATAATACTCGGTCGTGCAGAGACTTAAACATAACTGTAATGTTTTTGTCATTCAAACTTTCAGCCGGCCTCTCAGAGAATATCGGCAAAAATATGATAGACTTGTAATATGGTATTACTTGGTGTGTCAGGTTTATAGGATAATCAGAAATGTTAAAGCCCATAGGTATTGGAGCAGAATTATTTCATGAATTGATTGAAAGCAACAGTTACTATGTTGATAAGACTCCTTTTATAAAAACAATTTTTGAAGAAAACACTTCAAAAGTCATGCTGATTACCAGACCCAGACGTTTCGGTAAAACACTCACCATGTCCACCTTCTATGATTTTCTGGCTCTCGATCTTGAAAATCCGGATGACGTATCCCGTCAGGAAAAATGGTTTAAGGACACAAAAATCTTCGAGGATAAGGAATTCTGCGCCAAATACATGGGAAAGTTTCCGGTAATCTTTGTATCATTCAAAACCATAGTTCATCAGAATTTTAATGATGCGTATAATCAGTTTGCTACTCTGATATATAAACTTGCACTACAGTTTGAATATCTGGCGGCCAGTAAAAAATTATCCGATAAGCAGAAGGAACAGTATGCCAATCTGGTTAATTATGAAAAACTCGTGGATAGAACCGATAAATCCTTCCTGACAGGATCTCTTCAAACGCTGTCATGTCTACTCAAAGCACATCATAAAGTTAGTCCTATGCTATTGATTGACGAATATGATGTGCCTATTGCCAAAGCTGCTTATCATGGCTATTACGAGGAAATGATAAATCTTATCAGTCCTTTTTATAATGATACCCTAAAAACCAATCCATATCTTGGCAGGGCGGTGCTAACCGGTTGCTTAAGAGCTGCAAAGGAAAGTATCTTTACCGGATTAAACAATCTGCAGATCTGTTCAGTGTTAGATACCGGAACAAAAGACATTTCTAAAGGGATAGGCTTTACCAAAGAAGAAACACAGGAGGTTCTGTCATACTACGGCCTGAATGACTATTATGATGAAGTTAGAAACAATTATGATGGTTACTATTTTGGAACAAATCATATGTATTGCCCGTGGGATGTTATGTCATTCTGTAGAGCTAATTATGAGAAGTTGAATGAGAATAGAAATCTCATAAAGGCAGACAACTACTGGATAAACACCAGCGGTAACGACGTAATCGAGGAATTTATGGGGTTTATCAGGTCTGAAGACGTTGATAAAATGCAGGATCTTCTGGACGGTAAATCAATTACCACGGAAGTAAGGACATCTCTGTGCTACGGTGATTTAAAAAATCACAATGTAAATGATTTCTGGACACTGCTGCTGTACACCGGATATCTCACCTTTGATTCGCAATACCGATCTGCCACCAAAAACGAATACAGACTGTATATTCCAAATGAGGAAATAAAGGACTGTTTCAAATCGAAGATCATGGATTTCTTTAAAACAAATCCTGAAATGAGAAACAGTACCGGTGATCTGGTAAAAGGTTTGTTTGAGGGGAATGCCGAAGAGGTAGAAACGAAACTTAACGCACTCCTGATGAAATACGTTTCCATCAGGGACTTTGCCACAAATGCACCGAAGGAAAACTATTATCACGGCTTCATTAACGGACTGCTGGCAAGCGGTACCTCATATATGGAAGAGCATAAATCAAATACGGAATCAGGTGACGGTTATGCTGATATCATTGCCGCTTCAAAAAGCAGTGACAGTGTAGCGGTTCTGGAATTGAAGCAGACTGACAGACCGTTCGGAGCCAGAGTGGTTTCCGCCGGCAGAGCTCTGGAACAGATACTTGAAAAAAGATATGCTGATGTGTTCATTGATGATCCTTCAGTTAAAAACATCTATGCCTACGGCATCTGTTTCTATAAAAAAATCTGTTCAGTTCAGGTTAAGAAGCTTAAATAAAAAACAGCCGTCCAATTGAGAATATAATGTAAGGTGCGGTTTTAAAACAGGATGTGAAGAAACAGGTAATCAGAGGATGCATGAAATTCGTGATTCATCTGTTGTCGAAATGGCTAATTCCGGATAATGTGCATATTACGGAGGATGAGGATGTTTAATAAAGCGGGTAACCGTAACGGTTTTACTCTTATTGAACTTGTGATAGTAGTTGTTGTAGTGGGGATTATAGCCATAGTCGCCATTCCTCATTTTATTGATCTGCAGAAGGATTCCCGTATAAGCGCTCTTCACGGACTTAAGGGAGCAATCGATTTTTCTTCAATAATGGTTCATGACAGGGCCGTGATTGCCGGAACTGAAAAGCTGGAGAGTTCCTATGACTGTTATGAATTGAATTCTCTTTCCAAACAGTGTACCGACAGTGCCAGAATCATGGCGGTTTACGGAAGACCGAGAGCCTCAGAGGACGGTCTTGTCAGAGCCATGTACCTGAAGGCGGTAAAACGCTCTGATGAGGACAGGGAGGATGACGGAAAAAAAACCGATTTCGTCTGGGTATATGACATTCCGTCAGAAGGCAGGATTGTTCTCTATCAGCCTCATTCTCCGGAGGTGAAGGGAATAACGGTGAATGACAGGGGAGATCTCGGCGCATCCTCAGGATGCGGTATTATCTATCAGCAGCCGTATATGCAGGAAATCGAAAAGCAGGATGATGCCGGAAACACCGTTACGGTTCGGACACTGATTGACTACAAGGTTGCTCTGGTTGATAAGGACTGCTGATCCAGCAGGCCTCATAACCGGAATCTGCTGAAAATTCCGAGTGTTCGGAATTTCGTCAAAGCGCTGGTATTTAAGGTCCCGTATGCCTTAAATTTAGTCAAACGGGATTGCATCCGAATCATCATTTCAATTTAAAACCGTAAATTCGTGTATAATTCTCTGAAAAGGCGGTAGGAATTATTTATGAATTACATATTTATTGAAAGTGATGCACAGTTAACACCTCTGATGGATGCTTTATCGGCAGATCCGGAATACATATCCTTTGATACGGAATTTCTCAGAGAAAGAACATACTATCCGATCCTCTGCCTGCTTCAGCTGTGCATTGACGGCAGGGTGTTTCTGGTAGATACCCTCAATAAGGTTTCACTCGATAAAATAATTTCCGCTCTCGTAAACGCAAAATGTCCCGTGATCTGTCATGCAGGTTCCGAGGATATGGAAATCATTACCGGTCTGGCCAGAAAATTCGGTCTGAACCGCCTTTATCCGGAAAAGTATTATGATCTCCAGACCGCCAGTTCTTTTGTTGACGGAACCTCCAATGTGGGACTGTGTACCCTGGTGGAGAAATATCTCGGAATAGTGCTCGGTAAAACCGAAACACGTTCGGACTGGAGTCGGCGTCCGTTAACTGAGGAGCAGATAAGCTATGCCGTGGAGGATGTCATCTATCTCAAGAAGATTTATGACATTTTCAGTGAAAAGCTCCGCGACAGACCTGAGGTGGCTTCATTCCTGGAGAGAGAGCTTAAAAACGAGGCTCAGCACTATACCGAAATCAGAAATGCCGATACCACTTACTTAAAGCTTAAGGGAACCGGAAAACTCAACAGCAAGAAGCTCAGAATCGTACATGCCCTCTGCACACTCCGTCAGCAGGTATGCGAGTATGATGATATCCCGCTGTCCTTTTTCATAAAAAATACCGTGCTGGTAAAGCTTGCCGATGCCGGAGTGTTCAATGTCGGCAGTCTGATTAAAACCGGTGTCAACGGTCAGATAGCCAGAAAATACGGAGATCTCATCATACGTACGGCCTTAAAGGCTTCAGCCGATAAATCACGTCCGGTTCTTAAAACCTTTGATGCGGTAAACCAGCATCCTGAACTGCGCGCAGTCAAGAAGGAAGTGGAGAACTATGCCAAAAAGAGAGCGGGGGAATATGCCATTGCCAAGGATCTGGTGGTCAGCCGCCGACTGCTGGAGGATTTTATGTACACCACAATGTATACCGACTCCTCCAAGTCTCTTATCGAGCAGGGATGGAGAGGGGAAATGCTGGGCAGTATGGACAGTTTCCGCAAAAGAATTCAGAAAATCTGCAATATACCCCGGGAAGACTGAAAGGGACGCCGGTATGCGAATGCCGGAGAGAATGATTTCTGAGGCTTTGCTCCGGAATTCAGAGTTTTCGGTGTGATTTGCGTCACCGGAAAATTAAGTCAGTACGATAATTGAACATTTAATCAGTGATTTATTTCAAACTCCTAAAAATAAAGCAAAATAAATTGTTTGTTTGGTTAAAAAATAATCAAAATCTCTGTAAAAAACTCTAAAAAGTAAAAATATTCCAAAACACTGTTAATTTTTGTTATAATGCTGTGTTTATCTACGCTTTAATTTTAAGAAATAGCACGCGGATTGTTGAAAATGCCGAAAGACATTGAAAACAGGCTGTCTGTGAAAGGTTGGGCCGGAGGTCCGCTGAACGAAGCGGAAAACGGATTCTGAGAAAAAACCGGTTTTTCAGGATTTACTGCCGGCATGCGACAGCGTCTTAAAAAGCTTAGTGAGAGTTTAAAAATTTTTAAATTATATTTAAGTCTACAAAATTAGTAATAATCTTTGGAGTAATCTTTTCAATGAAGATATCTAATACTGAGAAAAAACGAATTCGTAAGAATTTTGGACAGATGACTCAGTTCATTGACATTCCGTATCTGATTTCAACCCAGGTTGATTCATACGCCCAGTTCATTACCCCGAACTCAAACGGCGATTGCGGTCTGTCTGATGCACTGCGCAGTGTTTTCCCTATCAAGAGTCAGAATGGTCAGGCTTCTCTTGAATATATCAAGTTCAAGCTCGGCGAACCTGAATTCAACGTAAGGGAATGTTTGATTCGCGGTGCTTCCTATCAGGCTCCTCTGCGTGTAACCTTACTCTACACCTTGCGTGAAAAGGACGGTAAGAAGGTTATCAATGCAAAACAGCAGGAAGTTTACATGGGCGAAATCCCGCTCATGACCGAAAACGGTACCTTCATTATTAACGGTACTGAACGTGTAGTTGTATCTCAGTTACACCGTTCTCCAGGCGTATTCTTCGACAGCGACAAGGGTAAGAACTACCCAGGCCGCGTAATTTTCAGCTCCCGCATCATTCCTGCACGCGGTTCATGGCTGGAATTCGAATTTGACCACAAGGACAACCTGTTCGTACGTATCGACCGCAAGCGCAAGCTTCCTGCCACTCAGCTGCTTCGTGCCTACGGTTTCGACAATGAACAGATTCTCGATACCTTCTTCAACACCACCTTCTATGAAATCAAGGGCAAGAAGCTGTTAATGGAAATGATTCCTGAAAGACTTCAGGGTCAGGTTCTTCCTTTCGATCTGAAGGGCGGTGACGTGGTTATTGCCGAAAAGGGCAAGAAGATCACCAAGCGTCACATCGACAAGCTTGAAAAGTCTGAATTCAAGAGCTTTATTGAAATTTCAAAGGGCCACAAGGTTGCCGCCATTGAAATTCCGGCTGAATACATCGTTGATAAGGTTCTCGCAAAGAACTACTACGACAAGGAAGGCAACCTCGTTGCAGAATGCAATACCCAGGTTACCCTCGATACTCTCGCAGCTCTTGCAGAAAACGGCATCAAGAAGTTTGAAACCATCTTCACTTCAATCATTGATACCGGTGCATTCATTTCATCAACTCTGAACAACGATACCACCAAGACCCGCGAAGAAGCTATTTTCGCAATCTACGGTATGATGCGTCCTGGCGACCGTCTTGAAAAGGACGTTGCCAGCGATTACGTTCAGAGAATGTTCTTCGATAACGACCGTTATGACCTTTCAGACGTAGGTCGTATGAAGTTCGACGAACACTTCAAGGAATCTCTCACTGTTTCCGAAGCTGTCAAGGCTATGGTTAAGAACGGCGAATTCAATACCCCTGAAGCTCCCGTATACTTCAAGAACGGTATTGCATACTGTCAGTTCCCTGAATTCTTCAAGCGCGCCAAGAAGCTTTTAGGCGATTCAAGCACCGGTTCACTCATTCCTACCGGTATTCCTGTTCGCGGTTACCTCAAGTTCTTCGATTCAATCGACAAGATGGCAATTCCTGCCAACGAAAAGGCAACCGACAACGAAGGCCGTTACATTCATAAGCTCAAGTTTGAAGACGGTTCAGTAAAGGAAGCGTTCGCTGTCAAGATCAAGGATCTTTCATTAAACGAAAACGTACCTGATTTCGAAGGTAACATTGAAAATCCTGCAAATCCTTCAGCATCATACGCATTCAGCAGTCCGTCTCCTGTACTGTCAAACGGCGATATCATCAAGGTAATGCGTTACCTCATCAAGATTCGTGACGGTAAGGCCAACGTGGACGATATCGACCACCTGGGCAACCGTCGTATCCGCAGTGTAGGCGAACAGACCGCAAACCAGTTCCGTATCGGTCTCTTAAGAATCCAGAAGGCTGTTGCAGATCGTCTCAACAAGAACGAACTTGAATCATTAATGCCTGATGATTTAATCAATGCAAAGCCTGTAAGTGCCGCTATCAAGGAATTCTTCAGCAGTTCACAGCTTTCACAGTTCATGGACCAGAACAATCCGCTTTCTGAAATTTCTCACAAGCGTCGTATCAGTGCCTTAGGTCCTGGCGGTCTGACCAGAGAACGTGCAGGCTTCGAAGTTCGAGACGTACATCCGACTCACTACGGCCGTCTCTGTCCGATTGAAACCCCTGAAGGTCCGAACATCGGTCTGATTAACTCACTGTCCGTATTCTCACGCTGCAATGAATACGGCTTCCTTGAAACTCCGTACCGCCGCGTTGTAGACGGTAAGGTAACTGATGACTTCGAATATCTGTCAGCAGTTGAAGAAGGCTCATACATCATTGCACAGGCCAACGCTCCAATCGACAGCGAAGGCCGCTTCACTTCAGACCTGATTCCTTGCCGTGAACACGGTGAATCAGTGTTCAAGCATGCAAGTGACGTTAAGTATATGGACGTATCTCCACAGCAGATTATTTCCGTATCAGCTTCCCTGATTCCGTTCCTTGAACACGATGACGCTAACCGTGCTCTGATGGGTTGTAACATGCAGCGTCAGGCTGTTCCTACCGTTCTGTCAGAAAAGCCGTTCGTTGGTACCGGTATGGAAAGAGCGGTTGCTGTTGACTCTGGTGTAACCACCATTGCAAAGCATGGCGGTGAAGTAATCTACGTTGACGGTGCAAGAATCATTATCAAGGTTAACATCGAAGAAGTTCGCGACGGTGAACCAGGCATTGATATCTACAACCTGTCCAAGTACACCCGTTCAAACCAGAACACCTGCCTGAACAAGCGTCCATGCGTAAGCCTTGGCGAAATCGTTAAGGTTGGTGACGTAATCGCCGACGGTTCTTCAACCGACCTCGGTGAACTTGCTCTCGGTCAGAACCTCCGTGTTGCATTCATGCCATGGAACGGTTACAACTTCGAAGACTCCATCCTCGTATCTGAAAGAGTTGCAAACGAAGACCGTTTAACCACCATTCATATTATTGAACAGACCTGTACAGCCCGTGACACCAAGCTCGGTGCCGAAGACATTACCGCAGATATTCCTAATGTCGGTGAAGCTGCGTTAAGCAAGCTGGACAAGTCAGGTATCGTATGCATCGGTGCCGAAGTTAAGGGCGGTGATATCCTCGTTGGTAAGGTAACTCCAAAGGGTGAAACCCAGTTAACTCCTGAAGAAAAACTCTTACGCGCAATCTTCGGTGAAAAGGCTGCTGAAGTTAAGGATACCTCTTTACGCGTTCCTGCAGGTACTCATGCTACCGTTGTAGACGTTCAGGTATTTACCCGTGAAGGTCTTGAAAAGGACGAAAGAGCAAAGCAGATTGAAGAAAACATGATCGCCAAGACCAAGAAGGATCTCAACGAAGAGCTCGACTTCCTGTGTTCAGGTATCTATCGTAACGTTCGTCACCTCCTTGAAAAGAACGGCGTTAAGAATGTTGATGCCATCGACGATTCAGAACTCTTCAGCCAGTCTCTGAACAACGAAGACGCTCAGCGCCGTCTCGAAGAAATGCAGAATCAGATTGTTCTGCTCAAGCGTGAATACGACGCCAAGCTCGAAGCTCACAGAAGAAAGATCACCAAGGGTGATGATCTTGCTCCCGGCGTTCAGAAGATGGTTAAGGTTTACCTCGCTGTTAAGCGTCATATCCAGCCTGGTGACAAGATGGCAGGTCGTCATGGTAACAAGGGTGTTATCTCCAAGATCTGTCCTATCGAAGATATGCCTTACGATGAAAACGGCCGTCCTGTAGATATCGTGCTGAACCCTCTGGGCGTACCTTCACGTATGAACATCGGTCAGGTTCTGGAAGTTCATTTAGGTCTTGCTGCCAAGGGTATCGGTGAAAAGATCGACCGCATGATCAGAGAACAGCGTGCCATCGCTGAACATCGTGAATTCCTGCAGAAGATCTACGATATCGGCGGTAATGCTCAGGGCGTTGATATTTCTTCTCTCAATGATGAAGAAGTAATGACTCTGGCAGAAAACCTGAGAAACGGTCTGCCTGTAGCTACCCCTGTATTCGACGGTGCAGATGAAAAGTACATCAAGGAAATGCTCCGTCTGGCAGATTTACCTGAATCAGGTCAGATTACCCTTTACGATGGCCGTACCGGTTTACCTTTCGAACGTAAGGTTACAGTAGGTATCATGTACATGCTCAAGCTGAACCACCTGGTTGATGACAAGATGCATGCACGTTCTACCGGTTCATACTCTCTCGTAACTCAGCAGCCGCTCGGCGGTAAGGCTCAGTTCGGTGGCCAGCGTCTCGGTGAAATGGAAGTGTGGGCTCTCGAAGCTTACGGTGCTGCTTATACATTAAGAGAAATGCTGACTGTTAAGTCAGACGACGTAAACGGTCGTACCAAGATGTATAAGAATATCGTTGATGGTGACTACACAATGGATGTAAGCATTCCTGAATCATTCAACGTGTTATTGAAGGAAATCCGTTCTCTCGGTATCGATATCGACCTTGAAAACAGAAACAGTCTTCCTGAAATCGATAAGCAGTAATAAGTTAATTGCTCTCCGGCGGTAACCGGAGAGCCTGAAGGAGTTTTTTTGTGAGTATTAACGAAATACAGAATAATGATGACGGCTTAAAGATCATGGATACCATGTCTTCCGCCGCTTCAGGCATTGACCGTAAGTTCTCTGAATTCAGCCGTAATGCCGGTGCCAAGAAGCACGAAGATTCAGCTGAGTTCGATGCAATCAGAATCAGCCTTGCTTCTCCTGATAAGATCCGTTCATGGTCTTACGGTGAAGTTAAGAAGCCTGAAACAATTAACTACCGTACTTTCAAGCCTGAAAGAGACGGTCTCTTCTGCGCCAAGATTTTCGGACCTACCAAGGACTACGAATGTCTCTGCGGTAAGTACAAGCGTTTAAAGCATCGCGGTACCATCTGTGACAAGTGCGGTGTAGAAGTTACTCAGGCCAAGGTTCGTCGTGAACGTATGGGTCACATCGAACTTGCTGCTCCTGTAGCTCATATCTGGTTCTTAAAGTCACTTCCGTCCCGTATCGGCTTCATTCTCGACATGAAGCTCTGCGATATTGAAAGTGTTCTCTATTTTGAAAAGTATGTTGTAACCGATCCCGGTGACACCGACCTTTACGAACATCAGATCCTTACCGAAGAAGAATACTTCGATATGATCAACGAACACTTCGAAGAATTCGAAGCAAAGATGGGTGCTGAAGCTCTGCTTGAACTTCTGAAGAAGGCCGACCTTCATCAGATCGAAGCTGATATCCGTCAGCAGCTGGAAACCACCAGTTCAGAAACCAACAGAAAGAACCTGACCCGTCGTCTGAACATTGTTAAGGACTTCATTGCGTCAAAGAACGATCCTGCATGGATGATTTTAACCGTATTACCGGTTCTTCCACCTGATTTACGTCCTCTGGTTCCACTGGAAGGCGGTCGTTTCGCAACTTCAGACCTTAACGAACTCTATCGTCGTGTTATCAACCGTAACAACCGTCTGAAGAGACTTAACGAATTATGTGCTCCTGACATCATCGTACGTAACGAAAAGCGTATGCTTCAGGAAGCTGTTGACGCCCTCATCGATAACGGTCGCCGCGGCCGTGCGGTAACCGGTTCAAACAAGCGTCCTCTCAAGTCTCTTGCAGACATGATCAAGGGTAAGCAGGGCCGTTTCCGTCAGAACCTCCTCGGTAAGCGTGTTGACTACTCAGGCCGTTCCGTAATCACCGTAGGTCCGTTCCTCCGCATGCATCAGTGCGGTCTGCCGAAGAAGATGGCTCTCGAACTCTACAAGCCGTTCATCTACGGCCGTCTTGAAAAGAAGGGCCTCGCTACCACCATCAAGGCTGCAAAGCGCATGGTTGAAAGAGAGGATGCAGCAGTATGGGATGTACTGGACGAAGTAGTACGTGAACATCCGGTAATGCTGAACCGTGCACCAACCCTGCACAGACTCGGTATCCAGGCGTTCGAACCTGTACTGATTGAAGGTAAGGCTATCCGTCTGCATCCGCTGGTATGTACCGGCTTCAACGCAGACTTCGACGGTGACCAGATGGCTGTTCACCTCCCGCTGACTCTCGAAGCTCAGCTCGAAGCCCGTGCCCTCATGCTTGCAACCAACAACCTGCTGTCACCTGCATCAGGTGATCCTATCGTTGTTCCTTCACAGGACGTTGTGCTCGGTCTCTACTACATGACCCGTATGCGTGTAGGCGCCAAGGGTGAAGGTATGATCCTCGCCGACGCTGAAGAAGCAGAAAGACTGTACCGTACCGGTCAGGCTGAACTTCAGGCCCGTGTAAAGTGCCGTATCAGAGAATGGATCAAGCAGCCGGACGGCAGCTACGAAGAACGTTTTGAAATCCGCAACACCACCATCGGTCGTGCGATTCTGTCAATCCTCATCCTTCCAAAGGGATTAAGCTTTGACCTGATTGACCCTCCTATGAAGCTTACCGCCGAACAGGAAGCTGAACTTGCGGCAAATCCAAAGACCTGGTTCAAGTACGTTTCCAACGTTCCGTTAGGAAAGAAGAAGATTGGTGCTCTCCTGAACAACTGCTACCGTGCGTTAGGTCTTAAGGAAACCGTAATTTTCGCGGATAAGATCATGTACACCGGCTTCAAGTTCGCAGCGCTCTCAGGTGCTTCTATCTGTACCGACGATATTCTTGTTCCTGAATCAAAGAAGAGCATTATCGGTTCTGCCGAAAATGAAATCACCAAGATTCAGAACGAATACGATGAAGGTCAGATTACCGGTGGCGAACGTTACAACAAGGTAGTTGACGTATGGTCACGCGCTTCTGAAAGACTGTCCAAGGAAATGATGAACAACCTCAAGGTTGAAAAGGCAGTCAACATCCTCGGTGAAGAAGAAACCCAGGCATCATTCAACAACATCTACATGATGGCTGACTCAGGTGCCCGTGGTAGTGAAAAGCAGATTTCTCAGCTTGCCGCTATGCGTGGTCTGATGGCCAAGCCTAACGGTGCGGTTATCGAAACTCCTATTACCGCAAACTTCCGTGAAGGTCTGGACGTTTTACAGTACTTCATTTCAACCCACGGTGCCCGTAAGGGTCTGTCAGATACCGCTCTGAAGACCGCTAACTCCGGTTACCTGACCCGCCGTCTCGTAGACGTTGCTCAGGACCTCGTTGTTAACGAAGACGACTGCGGTACTCATGACGGTCTCGAAATCAAGGCAATCTACTCAGGTAACACCTGTGTTGAAACCCTGAGAGATCGTGTACTCGGCCGTGTTGTTGCAGATGACATCATCAAGCCTGGTACCAAGGATGAAATCCTCATTCCTTACAACACCATGCTGACTGAAGATCTCTGTGATCTCCTCGAAGAAAACGGTATTGACTCTGTTAAGGTTCGTTCAGCAATCACCTGTAACACCAAGTACGGTATCTGTGCCAAGTGTTACGGTCGCGATCTGGCTCGCGGTCACCTGGTTAACAAGGGTGAAGCAATCGGTGTTATGGCTGCTCAGTCAATCGGTGAACCTGGTACCCAGCTTACCATGCGTACCTTCCATATCGGTGGTGCGGCTTCCGGTACTGCAGTTGAAAACACTGTAGTTGTTAAGCGTGCAGGCAAGATCATCATTGATGCCCGTACCGTAACCAGACCTGACGGTCGTCTTGTTGTTGTTTCTCGTTCTGCTCATCTCTATGTTGATGATGCCAAGTATGAATCACACAAGCTTCCATACGGTTCCGTACTCTTTGTTAAGAACGGCGAAAAGGTTGTTAGCGGCAAGACCGTTGCAGAATGGGATGCGCACAACCACCCAACCATTACCGAATTTGCCGGTAAGGTTCGCTTCAAGGATATGGAAATCGGTGTTACCGTTGACCGTAAGGATGAAGAAGGTACCGGTAATTCATACATCGAAGTTCGTGAAAGCGGTCATCGTATGACTGCCCCTGTAAATCCGGGCAAGCCAAAGGATGCTCCTGTAATGCCTAAGGCTGACGATGAAAACTACGACAAGAAGATGGCTGAATACAAGGCTAGAATCCGTGAGTACGAATCTCAGGAAAAGGCATACAAGCACTACCTGTCTCAGTACCAGAACTACAAGTCAATCATGGACATGCATCCGGCTGTTGAACTGATTGATGATAACGGTAATGCAATCTGTGATGCCAAGGGCAATCCGATTTCATACGTACTGCATCCTAAGTCAATCGTTCGTATCATCGAAGGCCAGGATGTTGCAGTAGGTGACGTAATTGCAACCATTCCTCAGAAGGTTTCAGGTAACAAGGATATTACCGGTGGTCTTCCACGCGTATCCGATATCTTCGAAGCCCGTGCTCCTAAGGAACCTGCAATTCTTGCTGAAGAAACCGGTATTGTAAGCTTCGGTCGTGAAAACCGTCTTAAGAGAAAGGTTATCATTACTCCTAAGGAAGGTTCAAAGGACGAATACGGTAATCCAATCCTCCCTGTTGAATTCTCTGTTCCACAGAACCGTGATATCAACGTAATGGAAGGTGATGAAGTACAGCGCGGTGAACCTATCGCCGAAGGTCCTGAATCTCCGCATGATATCCTTCGTTTACGCGGTATTCCAGCTGTTGCCAACTACATCGTATCCGAAGTTCAGCAGGTATACCGTTTACAGGGTGTAAAGATTAACGATAAGCACATCGAAATGATTGCCCGTCAGATGCTTCGTAAGTGTGAAATCCTCGACAAGGGCGATTCAGAAGAATTCTTAAACGGTGACACCGTTGAAGTGGCTCGCGTTAAGCTTGCAAATGAAAAGCTCATTGCCCAGAAGAAGGAACCTATCAAGTATCGTCATATCCTGTTAGGTATCACCAAGTCTGCATTAAGCACTGAATCATTCATGTCAGCCGCATCATTCCAGGAAACCACCAAGGTTCTCACTGAAGCTGCAATCGCCGGCAAGATTGATGATTTACGCGGTCTTAAGGAAAACGTAATCGTTGGCCGTCTGATTCCTGCAGGTACAGGTTTCAGCTACCATCAGCGCAGACGTGAACTTGCCCGCAAGGCTGCTCTTGAAAAGGCAAGACTTGAAGGCATGTCATCCGAGCAGATCGGTGAGCAGAACATCGCTCAGGCTTTAAGAGACCTCGACACCGGTTTTACCAACTAAACTGATGTCTGACCTTAAAAGTCGGAGTTAAACTGAAATCAAACCTCCTGAATTCATATTCAGGAGGTTTTTTGTTTTGGGATTCCGTCAGCCGGCAGGTGCTTTATGCATATGTTCGAAATTTATATTTATAGTGTTTAAAAGATGTTATAATAATCACATAAAAACGGATGATATTTCATTAGAATTACGTTTTTTGAAACTGCCGGTATCAGGCGGAATTTTTTATAAAGGATGAATTTTTTTGTTCGGAGAGTGTTCACTAATCATGCTGAACGGAATCTTCGAATGATTTTTACATGTCTAGGAGTATGTATATACATGGATAATTACCAGATGAATGATGAAAAGTCTTCAGGCAGTTCAGTCAAGTGGATTGTTGCCGCAGTTGTTCTGCTCGGCGTTGCAGGCGCGAGTGCCGTTATCGGACTTCCTATGTACGAAAAATCTCAGCACAGACAGCTATGCAAGAATTCTGTAACCGAAATCAATCACAAGGCGATAACCTCTAACATTTCGGTAGATTTTATCAAGGATGAAGCATCTGATTCACTGTTCTCTGATGTATACAAGTACGATTTCTACAACGGTTCCAAGAAGATCTTCACTCTGGTTCAGGACAATCAGTACGGTTTTACCAAGGTTGATTCCGAGATAAAACTTGATCCTCAGTCTCTGGACCTTCCTCTGCATCAGGTTGTTGAATATCTGAAGACCCTGAAGATCAATTCATCATATGAAATCTGGGCTGACGTGCTTCATACTGATTTTGTTCTTCCTGCATTCAGCTACAAGGATGATGAGGTTTCAGTAAGCTGGTCTGAAGGTACTTTCAGCAACAGCATGAGACAGGCTTCAAAGGGTGTTTCTGATCTTACCAATCAGGACAACCACTCAAAGTGGGACAGCTTCAATCTTGAAACTTCCAACTTCAAGGTTGCCATGTCAGGTTTTTCTTCTGAAAGATTAAGCGCCGCTCTCAATGAGTTCTCAGTATACTTCGTAGAGGACGAAGAAGAAAGCAGTGAAAACGCGGATGTTGCCTCCCCTTCATATTCCTCTACTCCTGCAGATGAGGCAGGTTCTGATGCTGCCGTACAGGCTAATACGGAAGTGGCCCAGGCTGAAGCTGCCCAGACTGAACAGTCTGAAACCGCAGCTCCTGTCGTGGAAGAAAAGAAGGCTAAGGAATCTGACAGATTCGTTATTAAAAATTTAAAGGTTAACAGCGCTGAACCTGAATTTACCGGAAACAAGGTATTAAAGAACTTGTCAGGCGATATTACCGTTGATCAGATTGTTTATGACATTGCCGGAGATGCTCTGGTGTTTGACAACCTGAAGTTCAGTGCCGCTTTATCAGGTATTGACTACGGTTATGTGGAAAAGACCTGTAAGTCCAAGGATTTAGGAACCTGTATTAGTGATCTTGACATGCAGACTGCAAATGAATTCTACGGCAAGTTCATAGGCAGTGCCGTATATAAGATCAACTTATCAACACTGTTAAACAACGGTAAGATTGATCTTGATGCAAATATTGATTTCGGCGGAGCCAAGAGCACACAGGAGCTGATGACTTCTACCAAGGTTGACATGCATCTTGAATTCAACAAGAACACCATGAGCCAGCTGGTTGAAAACTATCCTGCTTTTGCAACCGTACAGCAGTTCATTAACATGTACGATAAGAATAACTTCGCTGACAAGTACGTAACCAACTTCATGTGTACCAATGGTATTGTTTCCTGTACCATCAACGGTACTCCTCTGAAGTAATAGGTCGGATTTGTTCTGACAGATGATGAAATCCTGCCGTGGGTCAACGCGGCAGGATTTTTTGTTTTAGGTATGTGTGAGTTTCCGCAGGGGCTCTGATGCATCTCTGCATAGAGATACAGAGGAAGTCAGGGAATACATAATGTTTTTCAGGCGGACTGTTACCTGAAAATATCAGTTCATTACGGAGAACATCATCAGACTGACTGCCATCAGAAACATTCCGGCGGTAAAACCTATAATTGTATGGTGGTGCATGCCGTACTTTTCCGCTGACGGCAGAAGTTCATCGATGGCTATGTACACCATGATGCCTGCCACCATGGCAAAGGTTATGCCGATAACCATGGAGCTTTCAAATCCTGAAAATACCATGTATCCCAGAAGTCCTCCGGCCGGTTCGGCAAGTCCTGAGACAAATGACCAGAAGAATGCTTTTTTACGGGAGCCCGTGGCAAAATATACGGGAACCGCCACGGCTATGCCTTCGGGGATATTATGCAGGGCGATGGCAAGGGTAACCGAAAGGGCGATGGAGGTATCCGTGGTTCCTGCCATAAAGGTTGCAAACCCTTCCGGAAAATTGTGTATGCCTATGGCAAGAGCCATCATGAGTCCCATACGGTTAAGAGACGCATACTTTTCAAAATCCTGACTGTGTCCGGTTCTGCGCAGATCCGCAATTTTAAATTCATGCGGATTTTCCGGTTCGGGAATCAGCATGTCGATGACGGCAATAACCGATATGCCGGCAAAAAAGGACAGAACCGTAATCATGTAGGCCGTATCGGCATTCATGATTTCGGCAAGCGAATTTCTGGCACTGCCGTAAAGCTCAACCAGAGATACGAAAATAATGATTCCTGCTGAAAATCCCAGAGATACTGAAAAGAACATATTGCCTGGTTTTCTTTTAACTACGGCAATGATGCTGCCTATACCGGTGGAAAGTCCGGCAATCATGGTTAACATTAAGGGAGTCCAGATACTCTCTGTCATATGAATATCTCCGTGAATGAAGTCTGCAGCGATAATGTTAGCACAAGCTAACAATAATGGGCGTTTGTGAAGCGGGAGATTTTTTCATGTAGGTGATGTCTGATTATCTTAATGCGGGATATTTGTCAGAGATAAAAAACGACAGCCTTATGAAAGACGGATAACAGCTGTAAAGAAGATGAATAATGAGATGTAAATCATGTAAGTGGTAAAAAACTGAAATAATTATGTTAAATATCTGAAATTTATATTTCTGTATCATTATCGCTGAAGGCATTAAATTATAATAGGGAACGGGTTTTTTACCGAAAGCTGTGTGTAAGAGTTCCGGTATGCAGTTTTACAGGCGGAACTTTAATGAGATAATTTAAAACAAAAAATAAATATAAAAGAATAAAGGTTCACAATGGAATGCTGTGTAAAGGTTTAGATGAGTCATTTCCGCAAAAACATTCTTAAACAGTAATTAAAAGCGCGTTGAATAAAACTAAAATAACATAAAGGGGTAGTTATGGTGTTTTTGGAAAAAATTTTTGGGAAACGTTCATCTTCCGTAGATAACGGACTCGGTTACGAAAAGACCGAACTTGAAAAACTTCTTCTCCGTAGAATTGTGGAACTGCGCGTTGACGAAGCCGTGGTTGTGGAAAATGTTCTGCCAAGCAAGTCTCTTGATCAGGAAATCAAGGATGCCTACAGCAGGGATAAGAACAGAGGTCCTGATGCGTTTGTTTATGATGCCTATGATAAGTACCCTTATCTGATGGCCTTATATGATTTAAGCAAGGGGCTCCGTTACAATACCAAATACAAGGAAACAATGTCCAGAGAGGACGGAACGGCTCTTTGTGCCAAATACATCGGCAGAAGATTAAGAGATTATCTGAAGGATGAAGCTGTTCAGAGCAAAATCAAGGTAGTTCTGAAGGAACTTGCAAAAAAGAGAAAGGCTTATCTCAAGGAAAAGGATTTTTCGCCTGAAACTCTCAGAAAAATGGATAAGTATATGAATGCTTATCAGGAATTTCTTGTAAAGAAGTAACTGCTTTATCTTAAGAATATTTTTCTGCAGCAGGTTTCGGGGATTTTCAGTTGTCTTTTTCGCGATAAAGTCAGAAGACTCCTATGGTATGAGGCTCTATCCTGACGGATATATGGGAAGAATGGGGATTCTTCCCGCTTGCTGATGTCCTCTGATTCCGTTGTGAGGATAGTTCTCACGATTTTTTTATATAACTGGAACGTGAATCTGTTTTCTGGCAAAAGATGGTTATGTTATTTTTATTATAAATTTCATGTCTGGTATAAAAGTTTATGTGCAGACGGAAGTTTTTATGTATGATTGGTTAATTAATAATCAAACTGTCAGAATATTCAAAAAAATTTAATAAATCCGTAAGAATTTCATTAATGATTAAATTATTGCAAAATGCAAAAATATTTGCATTTTGCAAGACAGATTATGTATTTTGCAATAATTTTTGCAAAATACCATAAATAAATTGATGTTTTGCTGGTAATGCAATATTTTATTTTTGATAAATCTATACTTAAATCATAAATATTTATATATTAAACAATTTTTAAAAGTTGGCACGCTGTTTGCTAAATGTATTAGTGATCAGTTTTATCCCGTGTGCTATTGCACGTTTTGACTCCAACGTTTGGTTGGAGTCTTTTTTTTGTCATTTTTTCCGATATTACAATCTCAAAAAAAAATATCTGTAATCTTTGTTTCTTTTTTAATCTAAATTAGATTTTGAAATTTGAGTAAAATCACATTTTAATGTTCTGCTAAAATTTTGTGATAAAGTGAATCGTTTAACCGTCGGTGGCTGTGGTACACTAGAGTGGATTATTTTTTTTATTAAGGTGTGTTAAGAATTTATTCCTGTCAGGATCTACTTTGTATCTCCTGTCTCTGAATATTGTAGGATGTATTTACTGATATGTGTGGGATAGTCGGAGCCGTAGCTAAAAGAAGCGTTAAGAATTTTCTTATAGAAGGATTAAAAAAACTCGAATATCGTGGATACGATTCGGCAGGTGTAGCCTTCATCAGTAAGACAGCCGGTAACTCATACGAAATTTTACGAGACAGATGTCTCGGAAGAGTATCAGTTCTGGAAAACAGTGTGGCGGAAAAATCCATTGACGGATGTATAGGTATTGCCCATACCCGCTGGGCCACTCACGGAAAACCGTCAGTAGTGAATGCTCATCCCCACATGTCCGGAACCATAGCAATGGTTCACAACGGTATCATTGAAAATTATGCTGAACTCAAATCCATGTTAATCAAACACGGATATATTTTTACTTCAGAAACTGATACCGAGGTTTTTGTACATCTTGTAAATTATTACAGAAAACAGAGCTGCGGTTTGCTTGAAGCTCTGCAGCAGGCCATTAAACAAGTTAAGGGAGCTTACGGTACCGCAATCATTGATACAGCCGAACCTGATTCCATGGTGGTGGCAAGATGCGGTTCTCCTCTGGTTATCGGCCTGGGACAGAATGAAAACTTTGTTGCGTCAGATCAGATTGCTCTTCTGTCCGAGACCAGCAGATTTATTTATCTTAAAGACGGTGATACCGCAAGAATCACCGGGGATTCAGTAACCATATATGATTCAGACTGCAACAGGGTTGAAAGAGAAATCACCGTTTCTGATTCCAGATATGATGCCACTGACAAGAACGGCTTCAGTCACTACATGGAAAAGGAAATTCATGAGCAGCCTGTTGCCATAAGAAACACCCTGGATAAGCGCATTGCCAACGGTCATTTTATTCCTGAAGCGTTCGGCAGCAATGCCGTCGAACTGTTCGGAAAGGTAAGACATATTCAGATTGTGGCATGCGGAACGTCATATCACGCAGGTCTGATAGCCAAATACTGGACGGAACAGTATCTGAATGTTTCATGTTCAGTTGAAATAGCATC